>JAFPYE010000040.1 GCA_017412325.1 Kiritimatiellia bacterium
ACGTGCTCGATCCGCACACGGCGGTGGCGACGGCGGTCGCGCGGCGGCTCGGCTACCCGCAGGCGGGGCGCACGGTCGTCGTCGCGGCGACGGCGACGCCCTACAAGTTCCCCGAGACGTGCGCGCGCGCGTTCGGCGAAAACGTGCTGACCGACCCGCCGCCGTCCTTCCGCGACCTGGAGCGGCGGCCCGTCGTGCAGACGAAGGTCGTCGACGTCGGCGGCATCGACGCGGCGGTGACGGAACTCTTCTAAAACGACCAATCAGGTAACACGGCAAATCAGGAAAGACGAAGATGAAGACGGCAGTTGTCAACGGATCGGAAATTTCGGCGGAGGCGATCAACTTCGAGCTGGACCGGCTCGTCAAGTTCTACATGGGCCACGGCATGACGTTCGACGAGGTGCGCAAGAACCTGCCGAAGCTGCAGGAAAAGGCGCTCGACCAGGCCATCGGCGCGAAGCTGCTCTTCGACCGCGCGCACCAGCTGGAGCTGCCTGTCACGGCGAAGGACGTCGACGCCGAGGTCGCGCGGGTCGTCGCGCAGGTCGGCGGCGAGGAGAACTACAAGAAGGCGCTCGCCGCGCAGGGCATCACCGAGGCGGCCTTCCGCAAGGAGCTGGAGAAGGGCGCGCGCGTGAACCTGCTCGTCAACCAGGCGTGCGCGCACGTCGAGGAGCCGACGGAGGCGGAGGTCGAAGCGTTCTACGCGGCGCACAAGGACGAATACGTCACGCCGCCGCAGGTCCTCTGCCAGCACATCCTCGTCAAGAGCGAGGCGGGCGACCTGCCCGAGGCCAAGAGCGCGGCGTTCGAGAAGATCCGCGCCATCCGCGAGCGCATCGCGGCGGGCGGCGACTTCGCGGCGGAGGCGCAGCAGCATTCCGACTGCCCGTCGGGCCAGCAGGGCGGCTCGCTCGGCTGGTTCGGGCGCGGCATGATGGTGCCGGAGTTTGACAAGGCGGCGTTCGAGATGAAGAAGGGCGAGGTGTCCGACATCGTGACGACGCAGTTCGGCTACCACATCATCTACAAGGCGGACGAGAAGGGCGGCGAGGCGCAGACGCTTGTCGACGTGCACGACCAGATCAAGGACCTCCTGCGCCACGAGGCGCGCGGCCGCGTGCTGGACGCGTTCGTCGCGGAGCTGCGCGCGCAGGCGACGATCACCTTCAAGAACGTGGAAGCCCCGCATGCGCACGGCGACGGGTGCGGCTGCGGCTGCCACCACTGACGGGCGGGACGTTTGGAACGCGAACGGGCTAGACAGATGAAGAAGAAGACGACGGAACCGAACGAGAAGAAGATCGCCGCGCTGGTGCGCGCGCTGCTGGCGGAGCTGGGCGAGGACCCGGAACGCGACGGGCTGAAGAAGACGCCCGTGCGCGTCGCGCGGTCGCTCGCGTTCCTCACGCGCGGCTACCGCCAGAACCTGAAGGCGGTCGTCAACGGCGCGAAGTTCGCCAGCGGCACCAACCACATGGTGATCCTGAAGGACATCGAGCTCTACTCGATGTGCGAGCACCACCTGCTGCCGTTCTACGGCAAGTGCGCAATCGGCTACATCTCGCAGGGCAAGGTGCTCGGCGTCTCGAAGCTCGCGCGCATCGTGGACATGTTCGCGCGGCGGCTCCAGATCCAGGAGCGGCTGACGGAGGAGATCGCGAACGCCATCATGGCCGAGGTCGGCGCGGAGGGCGTGGGCGTCGTCATCAAGGCGAAGCACCTGTGCATGATGATGCGCGGCGTCGAGAAGCAGAATTCGGAGATGACGACCTCGACGGTGCTCGGCACCTTCCGCAGCGACGCGAAGGTGCGCCAGGAGTTCCTCTCGCTCATCGGCTGACGTCCCGCCGCGGCGCGGTTGACGCGCGCGCGAAGGGTGTGATATACTAAACACAATTTCGTAGTCTATGCTACACCAAAAAGGAAATACAAGACAATGATGATTCAGAAGGTCGTCGGGCGCGAGATCATCGATTCGCGCGGCAATCCTACGGTTGAAGTCGACGTCGTCCTCGCGGACGGCACCCTCGGTCGCGCGGCGGTTCCCTCGGGCGCGTCCACGGGCGTGAACGAAGCGCTGGAGCTGCGCGACGGCGACGCCAAGCGCTACCTCGGCAAGGGCGTCCAGAAGGCGGTCGACAACGTGAACAAGGTCATCGCCCCCAAGCTCGTCGGCAAGTGCGCGTGCGACCAGCGCGGCATCGACCAGCTCATGCTCAAGCTCGACGGCACGCCGACCAAGTCCAAGCTCGGCGCGAACGCGATCCTCGGCGTCTCGCTCGCGGTCGCGAAGGCGGCGGCGAATTCGCTCGGCATGCCGCTCTACCGCTACATCGGCGGCACCAACACCTACACGCTCCCCGTCCCGATGATGAACATCATCAACGGCGGCGCGCACTCGGACGCCCCGATCGCGTTCCAGGAATTCATGATCCGCCCCGTCGGCGCGAAGAGCTTCAAGGAAGGCCTGCGCTGCGGCGCCGAGGTGTTCCACAACCTCAAGAAGGTCCTCAAGGCGCGCGGCCTCTCCACGGCGGTCGGCGACGAGGGCGGCTTCGCCCCGGCGCTTGACTCCATCGAGGATGCGCTCGACTGCATCATCGCCGCCATCAAGAAGGCGGGCTACAAGCCGGGCAAGGACGTGACGATCGCGATGGACTGCGCGTCCAGCGAGTTCTTCAAGGACGGCATCTACGACTACACCTGGAAGGAAGGCAAGAAGGGCAAGAAGCTGACGAGCGCCGCGCAGGTCAAGTACCTCGAGGAACTCGTCAAGAAGTACCCGATCGATACCATCGAGGACGGCATGGCCGAAGGCGACTGGGACGGCTGGGTGGCGCTCACCAAGGCGATCGGCGACAAGTGCCCGCTCGTCGGCGACGACCTCTTCGTGACGAACGGCAAGTACCGCGAGAAGGGCATCACGCTCGGCGCGGCCAACACGATCCTCATCAAGGTCAACCAGATCGGCTCGCTCAGCGAGACGCTGGACGCCATCGAGATGGCGCACCGCGCGGGCTACACGTCGGTCACCTCGCACCGTTCGGGCGAGACCGAGGACGCGACGATCGCGGACATCGCGGTCGCGACGAACTCGGGGCAGATCAAGACGGGCTCGATGTCGCGCACCGACCGCATCGCCAAGTACAACCAGCTCCTCCGCATCGAAGAGCAGCTGGGCGCGAAGGCGGTCTACGGCTACAAGAAGGTCCGCTAAGGGCTTTCGGAGCTGAACCGACGGCGGAAGGCGGGGCGTGCGCTCCGCCTTTCGTCTTTTTTTGTCGGGCAAAATCCGACTGACGGGCGCAAACGAGATATGATATAATACGCGGCTCAAAGGAAAAGGTCATGGCCGAAGAAGTCAAAGTGAAGTTGCTGGAGGTCGAGGAGGTTCGCCAGCGGATCGAGGAGCTGCGGCGGAAAGTCGCGGAGATGGCGGCGTACATCCAGATCGACGCGCGGCGCGCGCGGCTCGTGGAGCTCGAGGCGCAGCAGGCGACGGGCGACTTCTGGAACAGCCCGGCGAAGGCGCGCGAGGTGATCGCGGCGACGAACGCCGAACGCGCGTACGTCAATCCCTACGATTCGCTCCTGAAGACGGTGGACGACGCGGCGGTGATGCTGGAGCTCGCCGAGATGGAGGAGGGGTCCGCGCAGCAGACGGCGCTCGCCGACACGCTCGCGGAGTGCGCGAAGGCGGACGCGTTCTTCGGGAAGCTGCGCCTGCAGTCGCTGCTGGGCGGCAAGTTCGACCAGTGCAACGTGTTTGTGAAGCTCCATGCCGGCCAGGGCGGCACCGAGGCGTGCGACTGGGTGGCGATGCTCTACCGCATGTACCAGCGCTACGCCGAGAGCCAGGGCTGGAAGGTCGAGGAATACGACATCCAGCCGGGCGAAGAGGCGGGCTACAAGGACGTCTATTTCCGCGTCGAGGGGCCGTACGCGTTTGGCATGCTCAAGGCCGAGCGCGGCATCCACCGCCTCGTGCGCATCTCGCCCTTCGACGCGAACAAGCGGCGGCAGACGAGCTTCGCCTCGATGGAGACGGTCGCGGAGATCAACGACGACATCGACGTGGAGATCAAGGAAGAGGACCTGCGCATCGACACCTACCGGTCGGGCGGCGCGGGCGGCCAGCATGTCAACAAGACCGATTCGGCGGTGCGCCTGACGCACCTGCCGACGGGCATCGTCGTCGCCTGCCAGAAGGAGCGCTCGCAGCACATGAACAAGGAAAAGGCGATGAACATGCTGCGCGCCCAGCTCTACGAATACTACGAGGACCAGAAGAAGGCGGAGATGGACCGCTTCTACGGCGCGAAGTCGGAGAACGGCTGGGGCTCGCAGATCCGCTCCTACGTCTTCTGCCCGTACACGATGGTCAAGGACCTGCGCACGGAGTGCGAGACGAGCGACGTCGACGGCGTGATGGACGGCCACCTGCAGCCGTTCATCGAAGCGTGGCTCCAGATGAAGGCCACGGCGGACAAGTAACGGGAAATTTGGGAAAAACGGCAATTCGGCTGTGCAACGGCGGCCGGATTGTGATATACTACACACCCAACAGGCTCCCGCACGGCGGGCGCCCACACAAGGAACAAGCAGAATGAAGATCAAGTTCGGTAAAGTCGCAGAAAACATCACGACCCGCAAGGAGTTTCCGCTCGCGAAGGCGCAGAAGGTCCTCAAGGGCAAGACCATCGCCGTCCTGGGCTACGGCATCCAGGGTCCCGGCCAGGCGCTCAACATGCGCGACAACGGCTTCAACGTCATTGTCGGCCAGCGCAAGAGCACGAAGGCCAACAGCTCGTGGAAGCGCGCGATCAAGGACGGCTGGGTCGAGGGCCAGACGCTCTTTTCGCTTGAAGAGGCCGCCGCGAAGGGCGACATCGTCATGATGCTCGTCTCCGACGGCTCCTGCCCCGTCGTCTGGAAGCAGATCGAAAAGTACGTCACCCCGGGCAAGTACCTCTATTTCTCGCACGGCTTCGGCTACGTCTACCAGAAGCTGACCGGCATCAAGCCGCAGAAGGGCGTCGGCGTCGTCATGGTCGCGCCGAAGGGCTCGGGCACGAGCGTCCGGCGCAACTTCCTCTCGGGCGCGGGCATCAACAGCTCGTATGCGTTCGAGCCCAACGGCATGAAGGCCAAGACCGTCGAGGACGTCACCAAGGCCATCGGCATCGCCGTCGGCTCGGGCTACCTCTTCCCGACCACCTTCCAGAACGAGGTGACGAGCGATCTCGTCGGCGAGCGCGGCATCCTGATGGGCGCGCTGGCGGGCGTGATGGAAGCCCAGTTCGAGACGCTGCGCGCGAACGGCCACAGCCCGTCCGAGGCGTTCAACGAGACGTGCGAGGAGCTGACGCAGTCGCTCATCCGCCTCGTCGACGAGAACGGCATGGACTGGATGTACGGCAACTGCTCGCAGACGGCGCAGCACGGCGCGCTCAAGTGGCGGCCGATCTTCAAGAAGGCGACGCTGCCCGTGTTCGCCAAGCTCTACAAGAGCGTCAAGACCATGCAGGAGGCGAAGGAGGTCATCAAGGACACCGGCTGCGCCGACTACAAGGAGAAGATGCTCAAGAAGCTCGAAGACCTCCACAACCACGAGATGTGGCTCGCCGGCGCGGCGGTCCGCTCGCTCCGTCCGCACGAGGCGGCGAAGGGCAACGCGGCGAGCGCGGGCTGGGGCGGCCGCAAGGTCGTCAAGTAAGGCGGCGCGGCACGACGCGTTGACGCGACCATGACGGAAGGCGCGTTTTTCCAGGACCTGGCACTGCTCATGGCAGTGGCAGGTCTTGCGTCTGTCCTGTTCTCGCGCCTGAAGTGGCCGAAGGCGCTCGGCTACATCCTCGCGGGCGTCCTGATTTCCCGCCACACCTGGGGCGTCTCGTTCCTCTCGGACGAGTCGTCCGTCCAGACGATCGGCCAGCTCGGCGTCGTCTTCCTCATGTTCGCGATGGGGCTCGGCTTTTCGCCGTCGCAGATGAAGAAGGTCGGGCGCGTCACCTTCCCGACGGCCCTCTGGGACACGTTCGTCATGGTGTGGCTCGGCTACACCGTCGGGCGCAACTTCTTCGGCTGGGGCGTGGTGCCGTCGCTCTTCCTCGGCGCGGCGATCTGCGATTCGGCGACGACGCTCCTGGCGAAGATCATCGGCGAGATGCGCTGGGGGGATCGGCCGTTCGTCAAGTACGTCCTCGGCACGTCGGTCTGCGAGGACATCGTGACCGTCGTCATCCTCGCCGTCATCACCGGCGTCGCGACGGGGCAGGGCGTGTCCCTCGGCGCGGTGACGCTGTCGCTTGGGGGACTCTTGATGTTCTTCCTCGGGACGCTTGTCTTCGGCTTCGTGCTCATCCCGCGCCTCCTCAAGTCGATCGCCAAGTTCGGCGACGACGAGACGCTGATCCTGACGGTCCTCGGCTGCTGCTTCTTCGTCAGCTACATCGCCTACGTCTTCAACTTCTCGCTCGCGCTCGGCGCGTTCCTCGTCGGCGTGATCGGCGCGTCGAGCGACGTGCACCACCGGCTCGTCCGCTTCGTCGAGCCGCTCAAGTCGATGTTCGCGGCGGTCTTCTTTGTGTCGATCGGGCTTTTGGTCGACCCCGCCCAGTGCGTCCAGAACCTGCCGGCCATCCTGGTCGTCACGCTCGTGGTCGTCGTCGGCAAGTTCCTGAACTGCACGGCGGCGGCGCTCGTGGCGGGCCAGGACCTGAAGAGTGCGGTGCAGATGGGCTTTGGCCTCGCGCAGATTGGCGAGTTCGCGTTCCTCGTGGCGATGCTCTACGTGTCGCTGACGGACGACGCCGCGACGCCGATGTACCAGATCGTCGTCGCCGTCTCGATCCTCACGACGCTCCTCAACCCGCTGATGATCCGCCTCTCGGATCCCGTCGGCGACTGGCTGGAGCGCGTCTGCCCGCGGAAGGTCGCCGCCGCGCTGGAGGGCTACCGCGCGCTCCAGTCGCGCCTCAAGGACAACGCGGGCGTCTCGCCGGAGATGAAGGCGGTGCGCTTCGGGCTCGTCTACCTCGCCATCATCGGCGTCCTCGATTTCGTCGGCGCGTTCGTCTGCTCGGTGCTCGACGCGCACGACTGGAGCCAGCTGTCGACCTTCTTCGAGGCGCACAAGACGTTCTTCTTCTCGCTCGCGTTCAACATCTTCATGGTGGCGATGCTCGCCTCGGTCGTGCGCGCCGCGCGGCGGACGGGCGAGGCACTCGCGGCGGTGCTGACGGGCGCCGGCGACGCGCCGTGGCAGCAGGCGCTCAGGCCGGTCGTGCGGATGTTCTCGCTCGTGGCCGCGATCGGGCTGTGGTTCTTCCAGCTGACGATGGTCAACGTGAACCTCCATCCCGAGGAAATCTGGGCGCGGTGGGCGCTGCTCGTCCTCATGGTGGCGGCGGGCGGTTTCGGCTGGCGCTTCTTCCTCAAGAACGCGCGCGTGGCGGAAATCCGCCTCCGCGACGCGATGACGGCGGACGAGCGGCGCGACAAGAACCTGCCGGCGAACCCGCTCACGCTGACGGTGCCGGCCGACAGCGTCCACCAGCTGACGATTCCCGAGGTGTCGCCCGCGATCGGGCTGTCGATCGCACAGCTCAACATCCGCGCGAAGACGGGCGCGAACATCATCCGCGTCACCCGCAACGGCCGGCTCTACCGCAACACGGGGCCGGACTGGGTCTTCCGCGCGGACGACATCGTGGTCGCCTACGGCGAAGGGCCGCAGATCGCCGCGCTCAAGGACCTGCTGGGGGTGACGGCGTGAGGCGGCGCGCCGGATTTTGGGTGCTGGTCGGCGCGCTGTTCGCGGCGGGCGTCGCGGGGCAGTTCGTCCTGCACGCGCACCGTCCCGTCGCCGTGCCGGTCGCGGCGGAAAGCGTCATCGCCGCGCTGGGGGGCCTGCGGTCGCTCGCGGCGGAGGCGGTCTGGTTCCGCGCCGACCGTCTGCAGGACGAGGGCCGATACGTGGAGCTTGCGCAGCTCGCCCGGACGCTGACCTTCCTGGAGCCGCACGAGCCCGAGGTGTGGAGCTACGCGGCGTGGAACATGGCCTACAACATCTCGATCATGATGCCGACGCCCGAGGACCGGTGGCGGTGGGTGCTCGCGGCCCTGCAGCTGCTGCGCGACGAGGGGCTGCGGCTCAACCCGCGTTCGGCGGAGCTCTGCCGCGAGCTCGCGTGGCTCTTCGAGCTCAAGCTGGGGACGGACCTCGACGCGGCGGGCGCGACTTACCGCGAAAAGTGGCGCGCGATCGTGGAAGACGTGCGCGCGCGCGACGCGTGGGGCGAACTGGGGATGGAGAAGGAGAAGATGGCGGCCGTCGAGCGCGCCTACAACGTGTCGGACTGGACCGATCCGCAGCTCTCCGCCGTCTACTGGGCGCTGCGCGGGCTCGGCTCCGCGCCCGCCGCGCACGACCGCGCCTTCCTGGAGCAGATCGTCCGGCAGGCGCTCGTCCTCCATGCACGGCGATCCAAATTATGATATACTACAACCAACCGATTTCGGGGGGAAGTCGGGGACAAACGAAAGGAAAAAAAGATGAAGACGGAACTGCTGACAAATCGCCGTGATTTTCTCAAGGGCACGCTGTGGATGGGGGCGACCGCCGCGCTCGCGGGCTGCGTCTCGTCCGCCACCAAGGTCTGCGGACCGGGCGCGATGACGGCGTTTGCGGCGCCGCCGCTCAAGAAGGTGCGCGTCGGCGTGGTGGGCCTCGGCATGCGCGGCCCCGGTGCGGTGCACCGTCTCTCCTCGATTCCCGGCGTGGAAGTCGCGGCACTCTGCGACCTCTACAAGACGCGCGTCGACCGGATGCAGGAGGTCGTGAAGAAGAACGGCGGCGCGCCGGCCCGTAGCTATTTCATCTACGGCGGCGAGAAGGAGTCGGGTGCCGACGAGTCGAAGGCGTGGCAGGCGATGTGCAACAGCGACCTCGACCTCGTCTACATCGCGACGCCCTGGAAGCTGCACACGCCGATCGCGCTCTACGCGATGGAGCACGGCAAGCACGTCGCCATCGAAGTGCCGGCGGCGATGACGCTGGAGGAGTGCTGGGCGTGCGTCGAAACGTCCGAGCGCACGGGCCGCCACTGCATGCAGCTCGAGAACTGCTGCTACGGCGATGTCGAGATGCTCACGCTCAACCTCGTGCGCCAGGGCAAGCTCGGCGAGCTCGTCCACGGCGAGGGCGCGTACATCCACGATCTGCGCGAGCTGAACTACCTCGATCCGGCGAAGGGCGGCTACCAGGACTACTGGCGTCTGCGCTGGAACACGGTCCACTACGGCAACCCGTACCCGACGCACGGGCTCCTGCCGATCATGCAGGCGATGGACATCAACCGCGGCGACCGCTTCGACTACCTCACGTGCGTCTCGTCCAACCAGATCGGCATGGACGCCTACGCCCGGGTGAAGTTCGGCGAGGACAGCTGGGAGGCGAAGCTCCACCCGCGCTGCGGCGACATGTCGACGACGGTCATCCGCACGGTGAAGGGCCGCACGATCATGGTGCAGCACGACGTCACGAGCGCGCGCCCCTATTCGCGCATCAACCTCCTCTCGGGCACGCAGGGGTGCCTGAACGACTATCCGTTCCGCATCGCGCTCGCCGACAAGCCCGGCGCGAGCGCGCACCAGTGGTTCGACGCGGCGCAGACGGAGAAGATCTACAAGGAGTACCAGCA
>JAFPYE010000041.1 GCA_017412325.1 Kiritimatiellia bacterium
GGTGGGCTCGACCTGCACGCTCGTCGCGCGGATGTTCCGCGCCATCGGCGAGCGGCCGACGAAGGAGACGGCGGGCGTGCTGATCGCGGGCATCGTGAGCGACACGCTCCTCTTTCAGTCGCCGACGACGACGGACGACGACCGCGCGATGTGCACGTGGCTGGAGAAGCTGTGCGGCGAGACGGCGGAGGCGATTTTCGAGGGGATGGCCTCGGTCGGCAGCCCCCTCGCCCACCTTTCCGCCGAGGCCGCGATCGCGAGCGACGCCAAGACGTACGCCGAGGGCGGGCGGCGGTTCACCGTCGCGCAGATCGAGGAGACGAACCTCGCCCAGTTCCACGCGCACCTCGCGGAGCTGACGGCGGCGGTCGACGCGGCGATCAAGGCGCACGCGCTCGACTTCTTCATGCTGATGGTGACCGATCCCGTGCGCGGCAGTTCGGAGCTGCTCTACCGCGGGCTGGAATCGGTGCGCCGCGCGCTGCCCTACCGCAAGGACAGGGACGGCGTCTTCCTGATGCCGGGCGTCCTCTCGCGCAAGAAGCAGCTCCTGCCCGAAATCCTCGCCGCGCTCGGCTGATTTCTGCGCCAAAACGCCGCATTTATGATATAATACTCGTCACTATGAAAATGAACTACCTGCCGCTGGAAAAGTACTGCGAGGAATACATGCGCTACCTGGGAATCGCCAAGACCGAGCGTCGCAGCTACGCCGAGTCGGTGCGCCTCCTGGAAAAGAAGGGTTTCAAGGAGCTGTCGTCGTTCAAGACGCTCAAGGCGGGCGACAAGGTCTACCGGGGCTACGAGGACCGCACGATCATGGCGGCGGTCGTCGGCAAGAAGCCCATCGCCGAAGTCGGCCTCAAGGTCGTCGGCGGCCACACCGACGCGCCGCGCCTCGACCTCAAGCCGAAACCGCTCTACGAGAAGGGCGGCTGCGTCTACTTCGACTGCCACATCTACGGCGGCATCAAGAAGTACCAGTGGCTCGTGCGCCCGCTCGCGCTCTACGGGACGGTCGTGCGCAAGGACGGCACGAAGGTGCAGGTCGAAGTCGGCGACAAGGCGGGCGACCCCGTCTTCCTCATCAGCGACATCCTGCCGCACCTCGGCTACGACCAGGCCAAGAAGAACCGCGACGAGTTCTATCCCGCCGAGGACCTTGACGTGGTGGCGTGGTCGACCTACAAGAAGCCCGAGAAGAAGGGCAAGGACAAGGACGACGCGAAGGACGCGGAGCCGAAGGCGGACAAGAACGCGCTCGTCGAGTTCCTGAAGAAGACGTACAAGATCGACGAGGACGACCTCCTTTCCGCCGAGCTGGAGATCGTGCCCGCCGGAATGCCGCGCGAAGTCGGCTTCGACCGCGCGCTCATCGCGGGCTACGGCCACGACGACCGCGTCTGCTCGTTCGCGGGGCTCCAGGCGCTGATCGACGCGTCGGACGCGGTGCCGGACCAGACGGCGTCCATCCTGATGTGCGACAAGGAGGAAATCGGCTCGATGGGCTCGACGGGCATGCAGAGCTCGTTCTTCGAGAACACCGTCGCGGAGCTGATCGAGCGCCAGGAGAAGAACGCAAAGGACATCCACGTGCGCCGCGCGCTGGAGCGCTCGTCGATGCTGTCGGCGGACGTGACGGCGGCCTTCGACCCGCACTTCGCGGACCTCAACTCGACCGGCAACGAGGCGCGCTTCCACAAGGGCCCGGCGGCGTCGAAGTACACGGGCGGCACGAGCAAGTCGGGCTCCAGCGACTGCGGCCCCGAGTTCGTGGCGGAAATCCGCCGCATCATGGACGCGGGCGGCGTGACGTGGCAGATGGCGGAGCTCGGCAAGATGGAGAAGGGCGGCGGCGGCACCATCGCGCAGTACATGTCGCGCTTCGGCATGAAGGTGCTCGACATGGGCACGCCGCTGTGGAACATGCATGCGCCCGTGGAGCTCGCCTCCAAGTTCGACTGCCACGAGACGTACAAGGCCTACAGCGCGTACCTCCGCGCGCCGACGGTCTGACGGAGAGGGGAAAAAGATGAAACGGCTGGACGCGTTCATCCGGGCGGCGGCGTTTCTCGGCGCCGTCGCGGCGGCGGCGGGCTGCGCCACGGTGCGCTACTCGTCGCCGAAGATGCTCAAGGGGATCGACATCCAGGGCGCGGGTGGCCCGCCCGAGCGGCTCGTCCTGGTCGACACGTCGGGCTTCTACTTCCTGTGGACGATTCCGATTGTGTCGGGCGACATGCGCTGGAACGAGAAGACGCGTTCGATCGAGGGCGGCGCGGTGTTCTTCCGCGACATGGTGGGGCTGGACGAGCTGCAGAACGCGCTCGTCAAGATCGCCGAGAGCCAGAACTGCGATCTCGTGGACATCTCGGTGCTGGACTCCGACACGTCCTACGCGGAGCCGAGCTACGAGGGGGCCGTCGGCCTGCTGTTCGGCTCGTCGCGCCTGTGCGCGTCGGCGGTGCTGGTGCCGCGCGACACGCGCTATGATGTGCTGGGCGTGCCGGCGAAAGGAGAGCAGAAATGAAGAAACTCACGAAGTGTGCGCCGCTGCGCCTGGTCGCGGCCGTTTTCGCCCTTGCGCTCGCTGGCTGCAGTTCCTACAGCGAGATCGCGCCGTGGGATTCGTCGGTCCGGATCAACGACGACGAGACGCCGCGCGCGAGCTTTGTCACGCAGAACTTCAGCTACCAGCTCCTCTGCTTCATTCCCGTCTGCACGGGAAAGCCGTGGCTGGAGGGCGAAGGCCCCATCGTCGACGAATTCGACGTCAAGCTTTTTGCGGACGAGGCGACGATCGACAACAACCTGCGCTCGCTTCATCATGCGCTCGACGTCGTCGGCTCGCACCGCATCGCCAACTTGCGCACGACGACGGACGACGACGCCATCTGGAGCCTGTTCATCCTCAATCGCCACGAGGTGCGCACGCAGTGCATCATCTTGAACGACAAC
>JAFPYE010000042.1 GCA_017412325.1 Kiritimatiellia bacterium
CATGGCGCGCGGCGACTTCTACGCGGTGATCCTGGCGGGCGGCGGCGGCGAGCGGCTGTGGCCCTTGTCGACGCCGGAGCGCCCCAAGCAGTTCGTCGACATCTTCGGCGGCAAGCCCTTGATCCGCCACGCGGCGGACCGGCTCGCGGGGCTCGTTCCGCCCGCACGCATCCTCGTCATCACCGCGGAGCGCTTCGTCGACCAGACGCGCGCCGCGCTGCCCGACGTGCCGCCGGAAAACATCGTCGGCGAGCCGTGCCGGCGCGACACGGCGGCGGCGGTCGCGGTCGCGGTCGGAATGGTCCAGGCGCGCGGCGGAGCCGACGCGGTGGGCGCGATTCTGACCGCCGACCAGCTGATGACGCCGGAGGAGTCGTTCCGGCGCGTCCTCGCGGACGCGTTCGCGGCGGCGGCTGAGCGCGACGCGATCATCACCATTGGCGTCGAGCCGGACCATCCTGCGACGGGCTTTGGCTACATCGCGCGCGCGGAGAAGGTCGATTGCGGCACGGCGACGGAATTTGCACGCGTCGAGCGCTTTGTGGAAAAGCCCGATCTCGCGACGGCCCAATCGTATCTGGCGACGGGCCGCTACAGCTGGAACGCGGGCATGTTCATCTGGAAGGCGTCGACGATGGCGGCGGCGTTTGCCGCGCATGCGCCGGAGTTTTCGGCGCTGATCGAGCAGGTCGCCGCCGCGCCCGACGTGGCGCGCGTCCTCGCGTCGCTTTATCCGACTATCCGCGCGACGAGCGTCGACTATGCGGTGATGGAAAAGGCGACGAACATCCTCGTCGCGCGCTGCGCGTTCACGTGGGACGACGTGGGCGGCTGGAACGCGATCGCCAATCACTTTCCGCAGGACGAACGCGGCAATGTGCGGCTCGGCAAGACGGCGGTCTACGACGCGAAGGACAACATCGTCGTGTCCGACGACGCGCACCTGACGGCGGTCGTCGGGCTGGAGAACGTCGTCGTCGTCCACACGCCGACGGCCACGCTCGTCTGCGCGCGCGACCGCGTCCAGGACGTCAAGCAGCTCGTCCGCTCGCTCTAAGACGGGTGGCGCCCTGTTGATTCTTCCATTTCAATTCTCCTTGCCTGAGATCGTTGTCGAGTTGTTCTTTCTGTATTCGCGCATGGTCATGCCTGTCTGCTTGAGGAAGAACTTTTTCGCGAAGCCGTTTGATTCATAGCCGCATCGCTCCACGACGAGTGCGATGGGCGTGCTGGTGTGGGCGAGCAGTTCGCGCATTCTCTCGAAACGCCGGTTGTGTATTTCATCCAGGATTGTGAGGCCGGTCTCTTTCCGGAAGCGGCTCGTGGCGAGCGAGCGCGAGCATCCCATGGCGGACGCCACGGCATCGACGGAGATTGACGGCTCGAAAGCGTGGCGCCGGATATACTCTATTCCCTTGCGCACGACGGGGCTGACTCCTTTGGCAAGTATCGTCGAGCCGCGCCGGACGAGCCTGAGAGGTCCGTACGATTCCTGCCTCGCACCTCCTTTGCCGGACAACTCGCGCTCGAGCATCTCGCCCAAGTGCCAGCCCGCTCCCTCGAAGTCCGGCTCTACGCTCGTCAGTCCCGGCGAGATTGCTTCGCAATAATTATCGTCGTTATCGATTCCAGTGATGAGCACATCGTCAGGAATGCAGAGACCCGCTTTAACGGCAGAGTACCAGACTTCCATGGCGCAATAGTCGTTCGCGCAGAGGGCGCCACAAGGCTTTGGAAGCGACTTGAGGGTGTTTTCGAGCGAATCGCGATGAAGGATTTCGAAAGGACGCCCTGTTGCGGC
>JAFPYE010000043.1 GCA_017412325.1 Kiritimatiellia bacterium
CAGTGCTCCGCGCACTGCCCCGTTGGCGCGATCTACGAGAACGACGAGACTGCCAAGGTCTGGGCCGCTCTCCGCGACCCCGAGAAGACCTGCCTCGTGCAGATCGCCCCGGCCGTCCGCGTGGCGGTTGGCGAGGCGTTCGGCATGAAGCCGGGCGAGCTCACCACTGGCAAGATCTACGCGGCGCTCCGCATGCTCGGCTTCGACAAGGTGTTCGACACGAACTTCTCTGCCGACGTCACGATCATGGAGGAGGGCACCGAGTTCATCAAGCGCTTCACCGAGCAGAAGGACCTTCCGCTCCTCACCAGCTGCTGCCCCGCGTGGACCGACTGGATGGAGAAGTACGCTCCTGACTTCACGACGAACTTCTCGACCGCCAAGTCGCCGCAGCAGATGCTCTCCGCTCTCTGCAAGAGCTACTGGGCCGACAAGAACGGCGTCGACCACACGAAGATCCACGTCACTTCGATCATGCCCTGCACGGCGAAGAAGCACGAGATCGCGCGCGACGAGTTCATGAGCGCCACCGGCACCCAGGACACCGACGTCGTGCTGACGACGCGCGAGCTCGCCCGCATGATCAAGGCGGCGGGCATCGACTTCGCGGCGCTCCCGGAACAGCCGGCCGACAAGCTGCTCGGCGCCTACACGGGCGCGGGCACGATCTTCGGCGTGACGGGCGGCGTGATGGAAGCGGCGCTCCGCACGGCCTACTGCCTCATCACCGGCGAGGCCCAGCCGCCCAGCATCGACTTCCAGGACGTGCGCGGCATGGAGGGCGTCAAGACGGCGACCATCGACATCAAGGGCACCAAGGTCAACATCGCGGTCGCCCACCAGATGGGCAACGTCGAGAAGGTGCTGAACATGATCCGCGAAGACCGCAAGAACGGCGTCAAGCCGCGCTTCGACTTCATCGAGGTCATGGCGTGCCGCGGCGGCTGCATCGGCGGCGGCGGACAGCCCTGCCTCGCGACGGACGCGGTTCGCGCGCAGCGCACGGCCGGCATCTACACCGACGACGAGAAGTGCACGCTGCGCATGTCGCACCTCAACCCCGAAGTCCAGGCGCTCTACAAGGACTACCTGGACGGCAAGACGGGCGCGCAGGGCGGCGAGAAGGCGCACCACCTTCTGCACACGAAGTACAAGAAGCTCGACGTGTACACGTTCGAGGGCTGACGGAAGGGCCGAAAATCCAAATTCGGCCCTTGACGGGCGCGTGTGATATTTGATATCATACGCGCCTGTTCCGTTTAGGACTTTGGCGAGATAGCTCAGTTGGTAGAGCGCAGGACTCATAAGCCTAAGGTCAAGGGTTCGATCCCCTTTCTCGCCACCACTTCCACCCCGGGTTTCACGATGAGCGAACGACGCACCCGCGTCCGGTCCCGCCCAATCGCAATGACTGATTTGCTCGTACGCGTGTGCTTGCGCGAAGGGGGCGAAATAGTGTATAATATACGACCATGTTTGGATTCCTGAAGAAGAAGCGCAAGCTGCCCGTCGTCTACACGCGACAGGAGCATTGCGTTTCGCGCGCGAACATCGATGAGGACGCGCTGAAGGTCCTCTACCGCCTGCACGGGCTCGGCTACACGGCCTATCTCGTCGGCGGCGGCGTGCGCGACCTGCTGATGGGACGCAAGCCAAAGGACTTCGACGTCGGGACGAGCGCGCTGCCGAACGAGGTGAAGCGCGCGTTCCGCAACTGCTTTCTGATCGGGCGGCGCTTCCGGCTCGCGCACGTGAAGTTCGCGGGCGGCAAGATCATCGAGACGGCGACGTTCCGCCAGAACTCGCAGACGGTTGGCGAGATCATCGAGCACGCGGCGGAAGGGCCGCAGGAGGACAACACCTTCGGCACGCCCGAGACGGACGCCTACCGGCGCGACTTCACGGTGAACGGCCTCTTCTACAACATCGCGGACTTCAGCGTGATCGACTGGGTCGGCGGGATGGACGACATCCGGAACAAGATCATCCGCGCGATCGGCAATCCCGGCGTGCGCTTCCAGGAAGACCCGGTGCGCATGATGCGGGCCGTCAAGTTCTCGGCGCGGCTCGGCTTCAAGATCGAGCCGAAGACGTGGGCGGCGATGAAGAAGTACCACGCCTGCATCTTGCTGGCCGCGCCGCCGCGCGTCTGCGAGGAAGTCTTCCGGCTCTTCACCTATTCGCATGCGGCGGAGGCGTTTCTCCTGTTGTGGGAATGCGGGATGCTCGGCGATCTCGTGCCGGAGCTGGCGCGCTACGTCGACCGGACGGGCGGGCGCAGGAGCCCGACGTTCAAGTACCTCCAGGCGCTCGACAAGTACGACGCGATGATGACGAAGAAGGGCTTCGAGGTGTCGAACGGCCTGCGCGCGGCGATCCTGATGACGGGGCTCTTCCAGGAGGAGCGCAAGCTCGGCGCGGGGCGCAAGGTCATCCAGCTCTTCACGACCGCAATCAAGGCGCCGAAGTCGGTCTACTTCACGGGCGCGATCCTTCTGGATTCGGGCCGCCGCTTTGCCGAGGCGCCGAAGAAGAGCCGGTCGACGCGCTTCATCCACAGCCGCGACTTCCTCGACGCGCTCGACTACAACCGCATCGTCGCGCGCGCCGACGGTGCGAGCGAGGCGCTGCTGAACGAGTGGGCGAAACTCTATGACGAAAAACACGACGAACCCTACGAAGAAGAAAGGTAACAACACATGACTATTCCCGAAGAACTGCTCCCCGTGATCGACTGGTGGGAGAAGGACGGCAAGCAGACGCTGGCGATCGTCGCCGTGTGCGGCATCGCGGTGCTGGGCTACTACGGCGTGAAGAACCATCGCGCGGCGCAGGCGGACGCCGCCGCCGAGGCGCTGATGAGCGCGACGAGCGTGGACGAGCTGGCGGAAGCGGCGTCGAATTACGAGGGCACGAAGGCGGGTCCCGCGCTCAAGCTGCGCCTCGCCAAGGCCTGCTTCGACGCCGAGCAGTACGAACAGGCGCTGGAACTCTACGAGAAGCTGGACGGCCGTGCGCCGGAGGGATTCGAGGGCGCGCCGGCGGTCGGCAAGGCGATGTGCCTGGAGGCGCTGGAGCGCTACGACGAGGCGAAGGCGGCGTTCGAGGCGTTTGCCGAAGCGCAGCCGAAGAGCTACCTTGCGCTGACGGCGAAGCTGGGTGCGGCGCGCGTCGTCGCGGCGGGCGGCGACAAGGCGAAGGCGCTGGAGATGCTGGCGGCGCTCAAGGAGGAGGTCAAGGACGACGACGCGGCGGTGGCGCGCGTGGAGGCGGCGACTGCGCTCGTGAAGCGCTGGGAGAAGCGCGAGAAGCGCACGCTCTTCGACGCGGCGGATGCGGCGGCGAAGCAGCTGGAAGCGGCGGCTGAAGAAGCCGCGCCGGCGGTCGAAGCTCCTGCGGTCGAGGCCCCGGCGGTTGAAGCGCCCGTGGTCGAAGCCCCGGCTCCTGAAGCCCCGGCTCCTGAAGCGCCGGTTGAAGCGCCTGCCGCCGAATGAGGGTTGTCCGCGAGCCGATTTGGGACGATGTCCCGCGCACGCGCGTGGGCAACACCTTCCGGCACCTGACGAAGTTCCTCGCGTCGCTCGGCTGGGCGGCGCGCATCCTCTGCGAAAGCGTGGCGTGCTTTCCGGCGGTCCTCTGCCGCCGCGATTCGCGCCATGACCTCTACCAGCAGCTGTACGTGACCGGCATCCGCACGCTCCCCGTCGTGACGGTCGTCTCGCTCTTCACGGGCATGATCCTGGCGCTGCAGGTCGGGCTGGAGCTCCGGCGCTTCAACCAGGAAATCTACCTCGGCGCGGCGGTGATGATTTCGCTCATCCGCGAGATGGGCCCGTTCAGCTGCGGCATGTGCCTCGCGGCGTGCGTCGGCTCGGCGATTGCGGCGGAGCTGGGCACGATGAAGGTGAACGACGAGCTGGCGGCGCTGGAGATCATGTCGATCTCGCCGATCCGCTACCTCGCCGCGCCGCGCATCCTCGCGCTCGTCCTGATGGCGCCGCTCCTCGGCTTTTTCTGCTGCGTCATCGGCACGATGGGCGGCGGCATCGTCGGCGTGACGCAGCTTGGCGTCGATTTCCCGCAGTACATCTCGAGCGCGATGTCGATGGCGGCCACGAAGGACCTGTTCGTGGGGCTCCTGAAGGCGCTCGTCTTCGGCATTTTGATCGGCACCGTCTCCTGCGCGGAGGGCTTCGGCACCGACCTCGGCGCGACGGGCGTGGGCAAGTCCACCCAGCGCAGCGTCATCGTGTCGTTCCTCCTGATTCTCATGTTCGGCTACATGATCACCCGCGTCTGCTATCGTTGAGGACCGTGAAATGGCGTTGATCGAATTCCAGGATGTCGTCAAGAAGTTCAACGGCGTGGCCGTGCTGGACGGCGTCACCTTCGACGTCCGCAAGGGCGAGGTGCTGTGCGTCGTGGGCCCGTCGGGCACCGGCAAGTCGGTGACGCTCAAGCACCTCGTGCGGCTCCTGACGCCGACTTCGGGCCGCGTGCTGGTCGACGGCGTCGACGT
Source organism: Kiritimatiellia bacterium (assembly GCA_017412325.1). Taxonomy (GTDB): domain Bacteria; phylum Verrucomicrobiota; class Kiritimatiellia; order RFP12; family UBA1067; genus UBA1067. The sequence continues at coordinate 4,520 of JAFPYE010000043.1, forward strand.
GGCGACGTGTTCGGGGCGCGCGCTCAACGGAATCCGCTCGCGCATCGGCTACCTCTTCCAGGGCGGGGCGCTCCTCGCGTGGATGAACGTGGCGGACAACGTGGCGCTGCCGCTGCGGGAGTGCACGAACATGGACGACGCGGAAATCGACCGTCGCGTCGCCGCCGCGCTGGAGTCGGTGGAGCTGACGGACGCCGCCGAGAAGTTTCCCGCCGAGATTTCCGGCGGCATGCAGAAGCGCGCGGGCCTGGCGCGCGCGATCGTGCGCCCGACCAACGACGTCGTCCTCTACGACGAGCCGACGTCCGGCCTCGATCCCGTCACGTCGGTCACCATCAACCGGCTCATCAAGAAGCTTAACCGCGAGCTTGGCATCACCTCGGTCGTCGTCACGCACGATCTTCAGGGCGCGGTCGCCATCGCCGACCGCATCTTGCTCCTGAAGGGCGGCAAGGTGGTCGAATGTTCCACGCCCGCCGAATTCCTCAAATCCGAAAACCGCGACGTGAAGGAGTTCCTCGCGGCGATGAAAGGAGAAGTCTCATGAGTTCCCGCAAGAAAGATCCGTTTTCCGAGGCGATCGTCGGCCTCTTCATGCTCGCCGTCCTCGCGCTCCTCGTCTACTTCACGATCGTCATCTCCGGCGTGGACGTGCTGCACGGCCGCCAGAAGGTGGACGTGCGCATCGTCTTCAGCGAGGTGGGCGGCCTCAAGGACCACGACAACGTGATGTACCGCGGCACCAAGGTCGGCACGGTGGACCACATCGACCTGTCGCCGACCAACCTCGTCGTCGTGGCGGAGATCGACGGCGACGTCGTGCTGCGCGAGGGCTATCGCGTCGCGGTCTGCAACCTGTCGATGCTCGGCGGCAACTACCTGCTGCTGGAGGAGGGCGAGGGCGCG
>JAFPYE010000044.1 GCA_017412325.1 Kiritimatiellia bacterium
CTGCTCCGTCCGCGCGCGGTGGACGACGACGAGATGCCGGACCGCGAAGTAGGTGATCGGCGTCAGGATGATCGCCAGCAGAAAGCCGCCGAGGAAGAACGACGCCACGACCTCCACGCCGAGGCGGCGGATCGCCTGCCACGTCCATTCCGTCTCCATCAGCTTCGAATAGGTGAGCGAGCCGCCGAACAGCAGCTTGTTGACGATGAACGTCTGCGCGGGGTAGATGACGAAGATGGTCGCCGGGTTGGTGATGAAGGTCGCGATCGTCGCGCCGAGCCGCGAGACGCGCAGCATCATCGCGAGCGGAAGGGCGATGACGAGCTGCATCCCGAACGGGATTGCGCACCCGATGAAGATGCCCAGCGCCCAGCCGCCCGCGATGTTCTCGGGCGGCAGCGGCTCCTTGACGATCTTCCGCCGGAGCCGTCCCAGCAACAACGCCGCTCGCCGCCGGAGACTCACGCGACCGAATGGATGAAGAGGCCCGAGCGCAGCTTCGGCTCGAACCAGGTTGACTTTGGCGGCATGATCGCGCCCGCATCGGCGATGGCCATCATCTCCTCGACCGTCACCGGCTCCATCGCGAACGCGACGGCGGCCTCGCCCGCATCGACCTTCGCCGCCAGCGCCGCGTCGCCGCGGATGCCGCCCATGAAGGAGATGCGCGTGTCGGTGCGCGGGTCGGCGATGCCGAGGACGGGCGCGAGCAGGTTGTCCTGGAGATACGAGACGTCGAGCGCCGAGACGACGTCCGCGCCGGCGGGGACCGTCCAGCCGAGGTCGGTCCACTGCCCCCGGAAATACATGCGGCACGTGCGCGCGCCCTTCGCGCCGACCGTGAACGTTGACGCAACCTTCGCGAGAAACGCGTCGTCGCTCAATCCGTTCAAGTCCGCGACAAGCCGGTTGTAGGCCAGGATCTTCAGCTGGCTCGCCGGGAAGGCGACCGCCATGAACCACCGCGACTCGCCCGCGAAGCCACGCTCCTTCGCATAGCGCGAGGCCGCCGCGCTGCGGTGATGGCCGTCGGCGATGTAGGCGACGGGAATGCGCGCGAACAGTTCCTGCAGTTCGTCGCCGAGGCAGCTCGCGCCCGACGCGATCTCCCACACCGTGTGCCCGATGCCGTCGGGCGCGACGAAGTCGGCGAGGGGCGTTGTGCGGCAGGCCGCGCGGACGACCTCGTCGATCGCCTTGTCGTCGCGGTAGGTGAGGAACGCGGGGCCCGTGTGCGCCGCCAGCGTCTCGATGTGGCGCGTGCGGTCGTCCTCCTTGTCCTTGCGCGTCTTCTCGTGCTGCTTCAGGACGCCCGCCAGGTAGTCCTGCGTGTCGAAGCAGGCGACGATGCCCGTCTGCACGTGCGCGCCCATCGTCTGGCGGTAGGCGTAGTACTTCGGCTCCGCGTCCTGCACGAGCGTGCCGTCCGCGATCAGCGCGTCCAGCGCCTTGCGCGCCTGCGCATACGCCGCGGGCGAGGCGCAGTCGGTGCCGCCCGGCAGGTCGATCTCGGGACGCGAGACGTGCAGGAAGCTCTTGGGATTGCCCGCCGCGAGCGCCTTCGCCTCGGCGGTGTCCACGACGTCATAAGGAACGGACGCGACCAAGGCCGCGTCCTTCTCGTTCGGCCGGATGGCCGCAAAGGGATGGATGTTCATCGTCCGTCTCAGAAACCGATGTTGACGAGCGGGCAGAACGTCAGCTCCGCATCGCGGATGACGTTGATGACGCCGACCTGGAAGCCGTACATCTCCTCCGCGCGGTTGATGACGCCGACCTGGAAGCCCTGTGCCACGCCGACGGTGTTGACGAGGCCGACCTGGAAGCCGCGGAACGAGCCCGCCTCGTTCCAGAGGCCGACCTGGAAGCCGAGGAGATCCGCCTGGGTGGCCGAGTTGTAAAGACCCACCTGCAGGCCCGAGAGCTCGTCACGGACGTCGTTGCGGAAGATGTTGAGCATGAAGCCCTCGAAATACTGCGCGCGCCCCCAGAAGCCGATGTCGAAGCCCGTCACGTTCTCCTGCTTCGTCGAATAGGGAATCGTCAGCCGGAGTCCGATCACGTCGGGCGCGACGTTGGTCGAGGGAATCTCGCCGATCGCGAAGAACGCGGGCCAGACGCCGACCTGCTTCTGCGGCGCCTCCGCGACTTCCGGGGTGTCGACGGCGGCCTCGTCGGCATCTCCCGCCTCGGCGGCGCGGATCGCACCGGCACACGCGACGGCAACGGCAACGGCAAAAAGAATCTTCTTCATGTTTCGAGAACTCCTTGTTTGAGCGTTGGGGCTATTATACGATTTTCTGCGGAATTTTGCAAGCCTCAGCCGACAGATACTTTTTTGATGACGACCGCCGTCTCGGGCACGTTCTGGTGCGGTCCCGAGAACCCGGTCTTCACCTTGGCGATCGCGTCCACGACGTCCAGGCCGTCCGTCACCTTGCCGAACACCGCGTAGCCGAAGCCCTGCGGCGTCGGCGACGTGAAGTCGAGGAAGTCGTTGTCGACGAGGTTGATGAAGAACTGGCTCGTCGCCGAATCGACGACCATCGTGCGGGCCATCGCGATGGTGCCGCGCGCGTTCTTGAGCCCGTTCATCGCCTCGTTGCGGATGGGCGCGCGCGTCGGCTTCTGGTTCATGTCCTTCGTGAAGCCGCCGCCCTGGATCATGAAGCCGTCGATGACGCGGTGGAAGATCGTGCCGTCGTAGTGGCCCGCCTTCGCGTAGTCGACGAAGTTGCGCACCGTCTCGGGCGCCTTCGCCGCGTCGAGCTCCAGCGTGATCGTGCCCATCGAAGTTTCCATCAGGACTTTCATTGCTTGTTCCTCCGCTTGTCAAGATCGGTTCCCGTGCCGACGAGGTCCTCGAACGCCTTGCACGCCTTCAGGAGCTTCGCCTCCTCGAACCCGCCGCCGATGAACTGCACGCCTACCGGCAGCCCGCCCGCCGTGAAGCCCGCCGGCACCGACGCCGCGCACACGCCCGCGAGCGCGGACGGAATCGTGAAGAGGTCGTTCAGGTACATCGTCAGCGGGTCCTGCAGCTCGCCCAGCTTGAACGCGGGCGTCGGCGCGCACGGCGTCAGGAGCACGTCCACCTGCCCGAACGCCGCGTCGAAGTCGCGCTTGATGAGCGTGCGCACCTTCTGCGCGCGCCCGTAGTAGGCGTCGTAGTAGCCGCTGGAGAGCACGTACGTCCCCATGATGATGCGCCGCTTCACCTCGGGGCCGAACCCCTCCGCGCGGCTCTTCACGTAGAGCGAGTAGACGTCCTTCGCCGCCGCGCTGCGGTGCCCGTAGCGCACGCCGTCGAACCGCGCGAGGTTCGCGCTCGCCTCCGCCGGCGCGATGATGTAGTAGACCGCCATCGCGTATTCGGTGTGCGGCAGCGACACTTCCACGAGCTCCGCGCCCGCCGCCGCGCACGTCGCGACCGCCGCGTCGGTGATGCGCTTCACCTCGGGGTCGAGCCCCGCGACGTCGAAGTACTCCTTCGGCAGGCCCACCTTCACGCCCTTCAGCGTCGCCCCGGCGAGTTCCGCCGTGTAGTCGGGCACGGGGTCCTTCGGCGTCGTGCCGTCCATCTCGTCGTGGCCCGCGAGCGCCTTCAGGAGGATCGCCGCGTCCTCGACCGTCTTCGTCATGGGACCGACCTGGTCGAGCGACGACGCGAACGCCGTCACGCCGAAGCGCGACACGCGCCCGTAGCTCGGCTTCACGCCCACGCAGTTGCAGAAGCTCGCCGGCTGGCGGATCGAGCCGCCCGTGTCGGTGCCGAGCGCCGCGAGGCACAGGTCGCCGCCCACCGCCGCCGCGCTGCCGCCCGACGAGCCACCGGGCACGCGCGCGCTGTCATAGGGGTTGCGCGTGACGCCGAGGCCCGAGTTCTCGGTCGAGCTGCCCATCGCGAATTCGTCCATGTTGACACGCCCGCACGGGATGAAGCCGTTGGCCTTCAGGTTCTTGACGACCGTCGCGTCGTAGGGCGAGACGTAGCCCTTCAGGATCTTCGACGCGCACGTGCACGGCTGGCCCGCGACGTTGATGAGGTCCTTGATGGCGACGGGCACCGCCGTCGGGTTCGCGGCCGCGAGCGTGAGCGCCGCCTCCTCGTCGAAGGTGAGATACGCGCCGATTTCGCCGTTCTTCTCGCGGTAGCGGTCGGCGAGGGCCCGCACGAGGTCGGTGCTCGTCACCTCGCCTTTCGCGAGGAGCGCCTGCGCCTCCTTGATGCCTAGCTTGTAAAGTTCCATATTTTCCTTGTCTGCGGAAAGTATATCATATTTCGCCCCGCCCCGCCACCTGCCGCGTCCCTAGGCGGTCCCCCTTTTTCTTCTGACGCACGAGCTCTTGCCGTCCCCCGTGCGGTTTGGCCCGCTGAAGCGGCTCCGGGGCGGAGGCGGTTGGGGCGAACGCTCGCCCCGTGGTTTCCGCTTCGCGAAAACGAACCTACGGGCTCGCTCGGTGAAGTTTCGCCGGATTGAAAACACTTCCATGCGGAATACACATGGCTCAACTTCAACGTCGC
>JAFPYE010000045.1 GCA_017412325.1 Kiritimatiellia bacterium
CAAAGACCGAAAAGCGCGTCTTCCCCGGCAATCGCGCCGAAGTGCGCGCCGCTGCCGTCGAGCACGCCCTTTCGCTGCTCCTCGCCGCAGCGGAATGACGGGCCGAGCCGGCCTCAGTCGCCGTGGAACGGGTTGCCCGACGAGGGGCCGAGGGCGCGCAGGTAGACGAAGAACCCGAAGTTCCAGTCGTGGTCGTAGCGCGAGCCGTCGACGCGGGTGAAGTCGTTCTCGTAGGAGACGCTGAAGCGGAATCCGAGGCAGTCGGTGCGGAAGTCTATCCACCCGCCGATCTCGTCGAACTCGCCCTCGCGGCAGTCCCAGCGGATGTAGGGGCTCCACGCGATGGCGTCGCACAGCTCGTGCTCGAAGCCAACCTCGAGGAAGCGGAACTTCGCCCAGTTGAAGTCCTCGTTGCGCATCGTCTCCCTGTCGTAGACGGTGGACGAATAGTCCCAGCGGCGGTGGCTGCGCCCGGAATACGTCACGTTGTAGCTGAACGAGTCTGCGATGCGGTGCGCCCACCTCAGGTCGCCGTAGGCGAACTCGTCGTTCTCGGTGTCGTATTCGAGGCGGGTGGACAGCACGGTGTCCTTCGACGGCCGCCAGCGCGCGCGCACCCCCGGCACGAACACCGGCGCATCCTCGCCGTAGTTCGGGTCCTCGAGGTTCTTCACGAGCCGGTGGTACTTGTTGCCGGCGGTGTAGGACGTGTCGTTGAACTGGATCGCGCAGTAGACGTCGAAGTCGAGGAGCGTGCGCGAGAGCCCGTTCTCCTCGGTCTTGCGCAGCGCGTTGCGGATGCCGGGCGTGACGCCGTACCATGAATACGGCAGGTTGCGCGAGCGCCCCGCAAACTGGTCGAGCCAGTCGCGGCTCGCGTCCACGCTGTCGAACTGGTAGAGCCGCTCGCCCTTCTTCAGCCCGGAGACATTGGACTCCTGCGCGAGCATGTCGAAGTACGGCTCCACGACGTGCGTGAGGCCTCCGTCGAAATCGGCCGTGCCGCGCGCCGCGAAGGTAACGCCGCCCTCGACTATCGTGCGCCAGGCGTCGTCACCCGCGGAGTGGGCGCGCATGTCGGGCGCCGCCAGGTAGCCGGCGTCGCTCCAGTACGTCCCCCTCAGGCCGAAGCGCGGAACGACCGAGAGGACGTCGGCGAACTTCATCGGCAGCGTGAGGCGATGGTACGTGTCGAGGCGGAAGGCGTTGTAGTTGGCCCATGGTCCCGGCGTGAAACGGTACTGCGTCGGCGTGTCGCGGCTTCCGTACTTGGCGTAGTCCCGGTCGAGATAGCCGATGCGCGTCTGCGACTCGTAGTTGACGGGAAGCGACCAGACCGGCATCGGGTTGACGTCGAAGTAGAACTCGGGGAGACGCGCCACGCCCGGATAGAAGTCGTTGAGCGGACCCGCCACGCTCACGCCGGCGGACGCCGAGCGCTCGACGTGCTCCCACGCGAGCTCGTTCGCGAGGTGGGTGGCGAAGGTGTTGCCGTCGCCCATCATCGTCTTCCTGAGGAAGTCGTGGTGGAAGTGCGAGTCGCTGTAGTAGACCGCCTTGAACCAGAACACGTCGCGCTCGGTCAGCTCGGCGCGGTGCTCGATGCTCAGGCCGTAGCGATCGCGGTCGACCTCGTTGCCCCAGTGGCTGTAGTGCCACTCGTTCACGTCGTTCCAGTGGCGGTCGTAGCGGCTGGCATCGTCGTCCCACGCGTAGTAGACCTTGAACTTGCCCTGGCCCCAGTCGCCGAGACTCCACCTCACGGACTGCCCGAGCGCCACGCCGTTCTTCTCCCTCAGGTCGAAGCGCGTGCTGCCCGCAAGCCCGTAGGCACCTTCGCCCACGCTGCCGCAGATGCCGTAGACGTACTTTGTCAGGAGCGTCGGGCCCCAGCGCGTGGTGTAGCCGGGCATGACGCGCCAGCCGTAGTCGGTGTCCATCGGATAGTACCACCACGGAAGCCACAGGACGGGGATGTCCCACATCCTGAGCCACGCGTTCTTCAGCAGCACATAGCGGCCGTCCTTGAAGCGCACTTCGCCCGAAACGCGCCAGTGGAGGTGGTCCCAGCCGTTCGTGCAGGTCGTGAGGTGGGTCGGGTCCGCGAACGTGAACTCGCCTTCAGAGTCCCGGGTCACCGAATCGGACCACAGGGTAACGGGCGCGGAGACGGCCCTCACGTGGCCAGAGGCGGCAAGCGCGCCGGTCACGTTGTCGGCGGCGATGCGGTCGGCGGTGATCCTGGCTTCGTCGGCCGGTTTTCCGAAAAGCGTTGCGGCTGAAAGCGCCGCGGCTATGAGGGCGTATGTCTTCATGTCTGAGAGTATAGCACTTGGGAGGTGGCCGCGTCCAGTATGGAAAACGACTCGGGGTGGCGGTGGAGCTCCGAGAC
>JAFPYE010000005.1 GCA_017412325.1 Kiritimatiellia bacterium
CGACGCGCTGGCAGGCGGCGCGGCGCCCCTCGCGCTCGTCAACGACGAAATCGTCCCCGCGCTGGAAGTCGTCGGCAAGGGATTCGAGTCCGGCACGGTCTTCCTGCCGCAGCTCCTCATGGCGGCGGAGGCGGCGGGCGCGGCGTTCGAAGTCGTGCGCGCGGCGCTGCCGCCGAGCGCGGCGGGCGACGTCAAGGGGCCGATCGTGATGGCGACGGTCAAGGGCGACATCCACGACATCGGCAAGAACATCTGCCGCGCGCTCCTCGAAAACTACGGCTTCAAGGTAATCGACCTCGGGCGCGACGTGCCGCCGGAAAAGATCGTCGAAACCGCCCGCCGCGAACGGGCGCGGCTCGTGGGGCTGTCCGCGCTCATGACGACGACCGTCGGCGCGATGGAAGAGACCGTGCGGCTCGTCCACCGCGAACTGCCGGGATGCCGCGTAACGGTCGGCGGCGCGGTGCTGACGGCGGACTACGCCGCGAAAATCGGCGCCGACCACTACGCAAAGGACGCAATGGGGCTCGTCCGCTACGCCGAAACGCTCTTCGCCGCGACCGCCCAGCCGACCTGACGCGCGACGCCCAGCATCAGGGCCGCGTCGTCCTTCGTGAACACGCCGCGCGAAAACACGCGGTGGAAGCCCTGCATGAAGTGGTCGGTCTGCTCTTCCTTCATGAAGCCGATCTCGACGAGCATCTTCGCCCAGTTCTTCATCAGCTGCATCTTCTGCGCCTGCGGCGCGGGCGGGGCCTTTTCGCGCGGCGGCTGGTAGCTGCCCGACGCCGTGAAGAACTCATAGCACGTGACCAGCACCGCCTGCGCGAGGTTGATGGACGTGTACCCTTCGTCGACGGGGATGCGGATCAAATGCGTGCACTGCGCGATCTCGTCGTTCAGAAGCCCCTTGTCCTCGCGGCCGAAGACGAGCGCGACGGGCCCCGTCTCGGCGAGCGAGAGGAGGTCCGCCGCACAGTCGCGCGGCGCCTTCACATGCTGGCGGTAGAGCCCTTCGCGCGCCGTCGTGCCGACGACCGCGACGCAGTCCGCGACCGCCTCTTCCAGACTCGCGAACTCCTCGCGCGCGTTCAGGACGTCGGTCGCGTGCACCGCGAGCCGCTCGCCCTCCTCCCACGAATTCTGGAGATTCGGCGCGGCAAGGCGCAGGTGGCGGATGCCCATGTTCGCCATCGCGCGGCAGGCGGAGCCGACGTTGCCGGTGTAGAGCGTGCCGACGAGCACGACGCGAATGTTGTCCAGCGCCGTGTTCACCGCGCACCGCCAGTTGGATCGTTGAACAGCTCGCCGTCGAACACCAGCAGGTAGTCGTCGCCCGTCTCGTTGACGAGATAGAGGCGGCTGCGGATGCCGATCGTCAGGTACTTCCACTTCTTGTCCTTCGTCGCGTACATCGTCCCCTTCGGGCTGTCGTTCTGGCAGATGTAGCCGTCGATGACGCTCAGGTTCGGCGCGGGCAGCGTGATGCGCACCATCTTCGTGTCCGTGCACTCCAGCTCCGCGCCGTTGATCGGCGAGACGATCTTGTACGTGTAGGGACGCGACCGCTCGCCGTACCGGACGTGGAGGATGTTGCCCTCGCCGTCGATGAAGGAATCCTCCATCGCCTGGCGGAACGAGGCGCAGCCCGCGCAGAGCGCGCACGCCACCGCCGCAAGGGCGGGAATGAGAGTTTTCGTTTTCATAGCGCCGCCAGTTTCCTTGCTACGATGCCGCCGACGATCTTGGGGTCGGCCTTGCCCTTGGAAAGCTTCATCACCTGCCCGACGAAGAAGCCCGCCGCGGCCTTCTTGCCGTTCTTGAAGTCCTGCACCGGGCCGGGGTTCGCCGCGATCGCCTGGTCGACGAACGCCTCGAGCGCCGCCGTATCGCTCACCGCGCCGAGCCCGCGCTCCTTCACGATCGCCTCCGGGTCACCGCCCTTCTCGAAGATCTCGGGAAGGAGCTCCTTCAGCGTCGGACCGTTGATCGTGCCGGCGGCGGCGAGCTTCACGAGCGAGGCCAGCGCGGCCGGCGCCATCGCGCAGGCACCGATCGTCTTGCCGCTCGCGTTCAGGAGCGCCATCACGTCCGACATATAGAGGTTGCAGAGCGCCTTCGCCGTCTTCTTGTCGAGCCCCTTTGCCGCGGCCTCGAAGTAGTCGGCGTTCTCCTTGTGCTGGGAGAGCACCTCGGCGTCGTATTCGGCGATGCCGTAGTCCGCGATCATCCGCGCGCGCCGCGCCTCGGGCTTCTCGGGGAGGAGTTTGCGCCACGACGCGATCGTCGCCTCGTCCAGCTCGACCGGCACGAGGTCCGGCTCGGGGAAGTAGCGGTAGTCGTGCGCGTTTTCCTTGGAACGCATCGGCGCCGTCTCCATCGCCTCGGGGTCCCAGCGGCGCGTCTCCTGCACAATCGGAATCGAATTCGCCCTGCACGCGCGCTGGCGGCGCGCCTCGTGGACGAGCGCCGCGTGGATGCCCGAGAACGAGTTCATGTTCTTGATCTCGACCTTCGTGCCCAGCTTCGTCTCGCCGACGGGGCGGATCGAGATGTTCACGTCCGAGCGCATGTTGCCCTCTTCGAGGTTGCAGTCGCTCACGCCCGCGTAGACGAGGATCTCCTTGAGCGCCGTGAGGTAGGCGATTGCGTCGTCCGCCGACTCCATGTCGGGCTCCGAGACGATCTCCATAAGCGGCGTGCCGCCGCGGTTGAAGTCGACGCCCGAAGTGGTCGCGTAGTGGTTGATCTTCGCCGCGTCCTCCTCGAGGTGGATGTGGTTGATGCGGATGAACTTCTTCGTCCCGTCCGCGCGCACGATCTCGACCCCGCCGCCGATGCACAGCGGATTGCCGTTCTCGGAGATCTGGTAGTCCTTCGCCATGTCGGGATAGAAGTAGTTCTTGCGGTCGAAGGTCGCATGGCGGTTGATCTCGCAGCCGAGCATCATGCCGCTCATGACAGTGAGCTTCACCGCCTCCTTGTTCATGACAGGGAGCGCGCCCGGGTAGCCGAGGCAGACGGGGCAGACGTTCGTGTTGGGCTCGCAGCCGGTCTTCAGCAGGCACGAGCAGAACATCTTCGTCTTGGTCTTGAGCTGGACGTGCGTTTCCAGCCCGATGGTGTTCTCGAATTCCATGGCTGGATAGTATATCATAATTTGGCGCCCGCGCCCTACCCCACTTGGAGAAGAAGGCCGCTGCGCCTCTGCTTCGCGTCTTCAACCACGCTCTTGCAGTCGCACGTCGCGGCGGGGATTGCATGGCGCGCCCCCGACGCAATCCACGCGGCAAAACAAGCGCAGCTTTCGGGGCCTGTCCCCACGAATTGAAGCTGGATTAATCTTCCAACGGCACGAGGCGGATGCCGAGGTTGCGGAGCTGGTCGTTCTTCTCCTCCCAGAGGGAAAGATATGCGTCGCGGCCCAGCGTTTCGCGGGCCTTTTCAAGTTCCGCCTTGGTGCGCTCGTAGATGGCGATCTCGGCATCCTGGCGCTCGGTGAGACGGCGCCCGTATTCGACGACGCTGCCCCCGGCGGCGACATAGGCGCGCGCCTCGGCCTTCATCCCCTCGACCATCGCCTTGATCTGCCGCGCCTCCATCCCGTCGGCGTCGGCGGGCGCAATGGTGCGAGCCAGCGCCTCGTTCAGCTCCTC
>JAFPYE010000006.1 GCA_017412325.1 Kiritimatiellia bacterium
ACGGTGACGGCGGGCCCGTCGGCGGTGTGGCGCGCCAGGATCGCATCAATCGCGCGCCGCGCGCCCTCGTTCGCGGCAGGGATGACAAGTTCGACGTCCTTCAGCTGCCGGGTCGCCGCCAGCATCGTCGGGAGGCACCGCTCGATTTCGCCAAGGCGCGAGCCCGGCAGGAGCGCGACGAGCCGCGCGCCCGCGCCGTCGGCGCGCCGCGTGGCGCCGGTTGCGACAACGGCGCCGAATTCTTCCGCCAGGGGGTGTCCCACGAAAGTCGCGAACCCGGGCGTGAAGAGCGACGGCTCGAACGGGAAGAAGCAGCACAGGCGGTCGAGCGCGGCCTCGATCTTCGGGATGCGCCCCGCGCGCCACGCCCACACCTGCGGGCAGACGACGTGCACGGCGCGGATGCCCTTCGCCTTCGCGTAGGCCGCAAGCTTCAGGTTCATCCCCGGATAGTCGATGGTGCAGACGACGTCGGGCCGCCACGCGTCGATCGCCCGCGTCATCGTCCGCTTGACGCGGAGGAAGAAGAAGAGCTTCTTGAGCACCGCCCAGAAGCCCATGACGGCGAGGTCCGCCGTCCGGAAGCCGTAGTCGCCGTAGCCGCGCACCTCATGCGCGCCCAGGAGCGCCTTCAGGCGGTTGGCGTACAGGAGCCCCGACTCCTCGCCCGCGAGCAGCAAGATCTTCATGGCCGCAAAGGTGCCGCCGGCAGTCCCGAATCGACGCCGACGAGCGCGATGCCGTGCGCGTTCGCATAGTCGATGACCGCCGCCTTGTCGAGCAGAACGAGGCGGCCCGCCTGGAAAACGAGCGCCGTCGCGCCCGCGCGCTTCATCACCTTCAGCGTCTTCAGCCCGACGACGGGGATGTCGAAGCGCATGTCGTGGCCGACGCGCGCGGCCTTGTAGACGACCGCGCCCGCGCCGCCGAGCCGACCGCCTCGCTTGATGGCGGCGTTGGTACCCTCGAACGCCTCCACCGCCAGCACCATGCCCGACTTCACCATCACCGTCTGGCCGACGTCGTGGTGGCCGATGTCGCGCACGACGTGTTCGGCGTGGACGGCGTCGCTCTGCTCCTCCGGCGTCAGCCCGCGCGTCGTCAGTTCGCCCACGCCGGGGATCGCGTCGTCCATGTAGCAGCTCGCGGGCAGGATCGGCACGCCGACCGCCGCGAACTTTTCCGCCAGCTTGCCGAAGATCGAATGCGCGTTCTTGACCTTGAGCTCCGCGAGCCACGCGCGCGCCTCGCGGTCGAACGCCGCGCGGAAGAGCGACAGCGGATTCACCTGCCCCGCCAGGCACGCGCCCTCGTAGCCCTGCTCGCCGCACCAGCGGATGCCCTCGGCAACCTGCCGGAGCGTCATCCAGCGCACGTGGTCGGCCGCCTGCGCGGTCGCCCGGTCGGTCGAGCCCTTGACCGCGAGGCAATCCACCTGGCCGACGCCGGCGCGTTTCGCGCCCTCGATCAGAAGGCGCGGATACGAGCCGCGGCCGGAAACGACAATCAACTTTTCCATGTCGCACAGTATATCAAAAAAGCGAACGGGCGCGGCAAAAGCGCCGCGCCCATTCAACCAACCAACAAACCGAAGGTTCGCTTAGGCCTCTTCGCCGTAGCCCTTCGACTTGAGGTAGTCGACAACCTTGCCGACCGTCGTAAGCTTCTCGGCATCCTCTTCGGGGATCGCCGCACCAAATTCTTCCTCGAACGCCATGATGAGCTCAACCGTGTCGAGCGAGTCCGCGCCGAGATCGTCGACAAACGACGCCTCCGCCGTGACCTGTTCGGCATTGACGCCGAGCTGCTCAACGATGATGTCTTTCACGCGTTCTTCAAGCTTGCCTGCCATTTTGTTTTCTCCTTATGTTTGGGATGTTGGTATTATACTATAATTTGGTTCCGCTTGACAAGGGGGCAAATCAGCCGATCATGCCGCCGTTGACGGAGATGATCTGGCCCGTCACGTACGACGCGTCGTCGCCCGCCAGCCACGCCACCGCCTTGGCGATGTCCTCGGCCGTGCCGAAGCGCTTGAGCGGGATCGTGTCCATGTACGCCTTGCGCACGTCCTCGCTCAGCACGTCCGTCATCTTCGACTGGATGAAGCCGGGCGCGACCGCGTTGCAGCGGATGTTGCGCGAGCCGAGTTCCTTCGCCGTCGTCTTGGTGAGCGCGATCACGCCGCCCTTCGACGCCGTGTAGTTCGCCTGCCCTGCGTTGCCCATGATGCCGACGACGGAAGCGATGTTGACGATCGAGCCGCCGAGCTGCGTGCCGTCCGCCGCCTTGTTCTTCATCATCGGCCGCGCGACCGCGCGCGTGAAGAGGAACGTGCCCTTCAGGTTGACGTTCAGGACCGCGTCCCAGTCCTCGTCGCTCATGCGCATCAGGAGCCCGTCCTTCGTGATGCCGGCGTTGTTGACCATGATGTCCACGCGGCCGAAGTCGGCGAGTACCGCCTTGACGCACGCATCGACTTCCGCCGACGCCGCCACGTTCACGCCGTAGCCCTTCGCCTCGACGCCGAACGCCTTGAGCGCCGCGACCGTCTCGTCGCACCACTCCGCCTTCAGGTCGCAGATCGCGACGTTCGCGCCGCACGCCGCCAGTTTCTTCGCAATCGCCGCGCCGATGCCGCGCGCCGCGCCGGTGACAATCGCCACCTTGCCTTTGAGGTTGTTCATGGTTGGTTTCCTTGATTGGTTGTTAAATGACCTGTTAGACGAGAGACACGAGACGAGATCCCCGCGTCTCTCGTCCCACGTCCAGCGTCCATTCCCTTAGCCGAGCAACGCGACCGTTGCGTCGAGCGACGCGAGGTCGCCGACGTTCGCGGTGACGAGCGCGGCGTCGATCTTCTTGACGAGGCCTGAGAGCACCTTGCCGGGACCGAACTCGACGAAGCGCGTGCAGCCCATCGCCTTGGCGCAGTCGACGTCCGCCGCCCAGTTGGTCGTGCCCGTCACCTGCTCCAGCATCGTCGCCTTGATTTCGCCGGGGTCGGACGAATGCGGCTTGCCGGTGACGTTGGAGAGCACCGGGAACTGCGGCGCCTTGAACGTGATCGTCTCCAGGATCGGCGCAAGCTTCTCGCGCGCCGGCGCCATGAACGGCGAATGGAACGCGCCCGCCGTGGCGAGCGGGATTGCGCGCTTGATGCCGAGCTCCTTCGCGACGGTCGCCGCGTTCGCGACCGCGTCCTTCGAGCCGGACAGCACCTGCTGCGCCGCCGAATTGACGTTCGCGACCGTGCAGCCCGTCTTCGCGCACAGCTCCGCCAGCTGCTCCGCGCTCGCGCCGACGATGGCAATCATCCCCGAGGGCGTCGCCTCGCACGCCTCCTGCATGAAGCGGCCGCGCGCCTCCAGCACCGTCAGCGTCGAATCGAAGTCGAGGACGCCCGCCGCGCAGAGGGCGCCCCACTCGCCGAGCGAGAGCCCCGCCGCGCACGCGAACGGCGTCGGGCGCTTCTTCTGGAGCGCGCGGTACGCCGCGTAGCTCGTCACGAAAATCGCCGGTTGGCAGACGTTGGACTTCGTCAGCTCCTCCGCCGGACCCTCAAAGCAGATTTTCTTCAGGTCGAAGCCGAGCACGGCGTTCGCCTTGTCGAAGAGCGTCCTCGCCTCGGCGTCCGCCTCGGCAAAGTCCTTGCCCATGCCGGGCACCTGCGCGCCCTGGCCCGCAAAAATGCAACAGTCCATCGTGGTGACTCCCGTCTCTTAGAAGCGCGCGTTGGCGAACGGAAGGACGTAGGGCGCCTCGCCGTCGTTGATCAGGTTGAGAACGCCGATCTGGAGGCCCTCGAACTGGCCGGCCGCGTTGAAGACGCCCAGCTGCAGCCCTTCGCCCGTCTGCACCGCATAGTTGATGAGGCCGATCTGCAGGCCGGTCATGTTCTCGGCGAAGTTGACGAGGCCGACGCTACCGCCGGTGAATTCGTTGTCCGTCTGGTTCCAGACGCCCAGCTGCAGGCCGACGCCGACGCCCGTCGTCACGTTGGCGGGGGCGACCTGCAGGCCGTAGAAGCCGCCGTTCACGTTGACGAGACCGGCCGCCTGGATGCCCGCCAGCTCCTCGGGGTTGTAGTTGACGAAGCCTGCGAGCTGGATGCCGCCCGCTTCGCCCTTCGCCACGTTGCCGACGCCGCCGAGCTGGATGCCGTAGGCACTGTCGCCCACCCAGTTGAACGCCGCCGCCTGGATGCCCGCGAAGTCCCCGTAGGTCAGGCCGACAAGCCCTCCGTCGATGCCGTAGACGTCGAGGCTGCGCGCCAAAACCGCGTCGAGCCGGACGCCCCAGACGCGCCACGCCGAATAAGGAACCGTGCACGGCAGCTGCAGCGGCGAGGCCAGGCCCCACTCGATCGGCGTCACGTAGTGCCGCTCCTCCTTGATGACCGTCTTGGCAAACGCTCCGCTCGCCATCACGGCCAGCGCCGACAACACCAACAGTTTCTTCATTTTTGGTTTTCCTTGCTTAGCGGCATCGGCGGCCTATCCGCCAACGCACGGATATTTTCTCAAATTATCCGCCCAAAATCAACTGCAATCTCACTCTTCGACCATGTCGAGGGCGTCCCAGTCGATCTCGCCCGAAAAGACGCGCTTGACCGGTCCCGTCAGCGTCACGCCCGAAAACTGCGCGCCGTCCCACGTGCCGTCCACCGTCAGGTCGTAGCCCTGGAACGTCTTGACGTGCACGGGGAACGAAAGCCCGTAGTCCGCGACGCCGATGACCGCCGCCGCGACCGAGCCCGTCCCGCACGCGCCCGTCTCGCACTCGCAGCCGCGCTCGTAGGTGCGGATCGTCACGCGGTTCGGCGGGCGGTAGACGACGAAGTCGACGTTCGTCCCGTCCGGCGCAAACGCCTCGCTCATGCGGATGCGCCGCCCCTCGCCCTCCACGTCCGTCTTCGCGAGGTTCTCGACCGGCACGATCTTGTGCGGCACGCCCGCGACGCAGAAGTCCTCGCCGAAGTCCTTGGGCGGCGGCACCGCGATCTTGACGAGCCCGTCGCCCAGGATCTCCGCCTCCACCAGCCCCGCCGCCGTCTCGAAGCGCATCGTGTCGCCGCGCGCCGCGCCGATTTCGCGCGCGAACGCCGCCACGCACCGCGCGCCGTTGCCGCAGAGGTCCGCCTCGGTGCCGTCGGGGTTGAAGAAGCGCATGCGGAAGTCCGCCGCGTCCGAGCCGGGCCGCTGCACCAGCAGCACGCCCTCGCAGCCAATGCCGTCGGGGCGCGTCGCCAGCGCCGCGATCCGGCGATGGTCGTCGCTCGCGAAGCTCCCGTCGCGGTCGTCCACGAGGACGAAGTCGTTGCCCGCCCCGTGCATCTTGACAAACTTGATGGTCTTCATGGCGTCAGATCCCGAATATCGCGTTGTACCAGTCGGCGCGCGTCGGCGGCAGCTCCGCGCCGTCGCTCAGCTGCACCAGGTCCGCGAGGACGCGAAACGCCTCGTCGAGCACCACGTCGTCCTTCTTGCGCCGGTTGCGCCGGCGGCGGCGCGCGGCCGACGACTCCTCGTCCTCGTCGTCCTCGTCCAGCTCGCGGAAGGCGCGGTCGCCCTTCAGCAGCTCCTTCAGCTCGTCGTGCGCGAGCGGCACTTCCTCGCGGTCCGAAATCGCCTTCATCCCCGCCACGTTCGCCAGGTGCTTCCGGTAGGCCGCGTCGTCCGCGAGCCGCGCTTCCGAGCGCGCCGCCAGCGCCGGGAGGTACGTGTCGAGGTTCCAGCACTTGACGAAATCCGCCTTGCGGATGCGCGTGAACGGCAGCGCGTTCTCCAGCTTGTCCTCGCCGATGTCGAGCGAATCGAGGAGCGACGGCAGGTGGATGTCGGCCTCCACGCCCTTCACCTGCGTCGAGCGCCCGTCCACGCGGTAGAAGCGCGCCGTCGTGATCTTCACCGTGCCGTATTCCTCGTGGTAGCGGTCGACCGGCGCGACCGTCTGCACCGTCCCCTTGCCGTGCGTGCGCACGTCGCCGAGCACGACCGCGCGCCCCATGTCGCGCAGGTGCCCCGCGACGATCTCCGACGCCGACGCCGACGCGCGGTCCGTCAGCACGACGACCGGCTTGCGGAACGTCACGCGGTTGCCGAGCCGGATCATCAGCGGATACACGCCGCGCGTCTCGTAGATCTGCACGACGGGCCCGCCCGGCACGAACGCCTCCGAGAGCCGCCCCGCCTCGCGCAGGCTGCCGCCGCCGTTGCCGCGCAGGTCGAGGACGAGGCCCTCCACGTCCTGCGCGTTGAAGTCGGCGAGATAGGCCTTGACGTCGTCCGCGCAGCTACGGTAGCCCTCCTCGCCCTCCTGCTTGTCCATCGTGCCGTAGAAGCCCGGCAGGTAGACGTAGCCGAGCTTGCGCTCGACGCCGTCCAGCGTCACGCGCTCGACGCGCCCCGTCGCCGCCTGGTCCTCCAGCTTGATCTCGTCGCGCACGAGCTCGATGCGCTTGCGGCTCGCGCCCGACGTGTCCGCGCGCGGCACGACCTCCAGCGTCACGCGCGTGCCCTTCTTGCCGCGGATCTTGCGGATGGACTTCTTCATCGGCTGCCACATGATGTCTTCCATCTCGCCGTCGTCCTGCTGCACGCCGACGATCTTGTCGCCCTCCTTGATGCGGCCGTCCACGTCCATCGGCCCGCCCGGCATCACCTCCGCGATCTTCAGGGCGCCGTCGTCCATCGACAGCACCGCGCCCACGCCGCACAGCGTCAGGTTCATGTCCATGTCGAACTCCTCCTTCGACGCGGGCGAGAGGTAGTCCGTGTGCGGATCGTACGCGCGGCAGACGGCGGAGAGGTACGACTGCAAGACCGTCTCCTCGTCCGGCTCCGTCAAGACCGTGATGTACTGGCGGTATTTCTTGATCAGGTTGTCCACCGGATCCTTCGGCGGCTCGGCCGCTTCCACCGACTCATCAGCTTCTTCCGCCGTCTCCGCTTCCGCCACCTCGTCCGGCCCTTCCGCCATCTCGTCGGCTTCTTCCGCCGCCGCACCGCGCGCGGCCTGTCGGACCGCCGCCTCCTCGTCGTCCAGTTCGCGGTTCACATACTGCACGCGCAGTTCGTACGCGAGCCGCCGCCGCCAATGCTCCTCCGCCTCCTCCCGCGTCGCCGGCCACGGCGCGTCCTTGCGCTTGACACGGTAGCGGCCGTTCGTCGGCAACTCGTCCGCCGCCGTCGCCAGCACGTTCGTCGCGAAGTCGATGCGCTCCTTCAGCCGCGTGCAGTAGAGCCGGTAGAGCTCGTAGCCGAAGCTCGTGTCGCCGTCCTTCAGCTCGTCGTCGAGCGTGAACTCGTGCACGGCGAGGCGGTCCAGGTCGGACTGCAGGAAGACCGAGTGGTCGAAGTCGTAGAACGCGACGAGGTTCGTCCACGCCCGCTGCGAAACGACGTCGTTGAACGGCTGGTGCAGGACGTGCGCATGCGGCAGCACCAAGGCGACGCGTTCGGCGATCTTTCCGTAGTAGTCGCGCGGCACGACCGCCGACGTGTCACCGGCGCGGGCGCCGCCCGCAAGCGCCGCCGCAAGCGCGGCGATCGACAACAGTTTCTTCATTGCATGTTCTCCATCAAGCTGACAAGCCGCTCCCGTTCGGCCGGCATCATCGTGATGCGCGCGTTCACGAAGCACCCGTTGAGCTCGGACGAGTTGATCACGACCGCGCCCTGCACTTCGGCGACGTGCGCCTTGAACGTGTCGGACGCGAACGCCAGGACCGGCGTCACGTCGCCGCTCCAGCCTGCCGCGGCGAGCGCGTTCTTCACGTCCTTCGCCTCCCGCAGCACCTGCGCGAGCGGCGCGCGGTCGGGCAGCTGGCCGTTCAGGAGGACGTGGCCCTCCTCGACCGTCACCTCGCCGCGCCAGTCCTTCGTCTCGACCGCGAACACGCCCGCCGGACCGACGACGACGTGGTCGACGTGGGCGCGGCCCGCGACGAAATCGTTGAAGACGTGGTAGCTCGCGGGCAGGTTCCGCAGGATGCCCGCCACGCGTTCCTCGCCGCGCGCGCCCTTGTAGAAGCTTTCAACGCGCCGCAGCCCGCGGTTCAGATTCGCGCCCATCCAGACGAGCGCGACGACGAGCAGCGCCGCGCCGACGCCCGCGCCGGCGAAGATGAACGCCGCCAGCGCGAACCCCGCCACGAACACGCCGAGGAACATCGGCCAGAGGCCCATGACCGTGCCCTTGACGCGCGCCCATTCGCCCGCCTTACCGTGTACCGTTGCCATGTGTCAGCACCTCCGTGATCGTTTCGGCATCCAAGCCGTATTTGCGCTCGAGCTCCGCCGGTGCGCCGTGCGGGATGAACTCGTCAGGCCAGCCGAACTTGACGTCCGCGCCAATGGCCTCGCCGAACCCGCCCGCCACCGAGCCGTTTTCCAGCGAAACAATCGTCAGGCCCGCCGCACGCTGCCGCTGGAGAAGCGCCGCGTCGAACGGCTTCAGGTAGCGCGCGTGCACCGCCACGCCGCCGACGCGCGCGGCCACGTCGCAGGCCTTGCCGTACCAGTCGCCGGTCGCCCAGATGGCGTATTTGGGCTGGCCGGGCGCAGCCCGGCCATCACTGCCAATTGGGAAGGCCGGCACGCTGGCAGCGAGGGCCGGGCTGTGCCCGGCCACGCCGCGCGGATACCGGATCACCGTGGGCCCCTCGCGCACGAGCGCCTCGTCCAGGAGCGCCTTCAAGTCCGCCGCATCCTTCGGCTGGCAGATGGTCAGGTTCGGCAACGCGCGCAGGAGCGCGATGTCGAAGACGCCCTGGTGCGTCACGCCGTCTGCGCCCACCACGCCCGCGCGGTCGACGCAGAAGACGACCGGCAGCTTCGCGATGCAGACGTCGTGCATGATCTGGTCCACGGCGCGCTGCAGGAACGTCGAATAGATGGCCACCACGGGCCGCATCCCGCCCGCCGCCAGCCCCGCCGCATACGCGACCATGTGCCCTTCGGAAATGCCCACGTCCTTGAACCGCTTCGGGAACTTCGCGGCAAATTCGGTGAGCCCCGTGCCGTCCTTCATCGCCGCCGTCAGCGCGACGATCCGCTCGTCCTTTTCCGCCGCCGCGCAGATCGCCTCGCCGAACACGTCGCTCCACGTCTTCTTCTTTTCGACCGGCGCGGACGAAAGCCCGTCGTCCGGCGACGCGGCGATTGTGAACGCGCCCACGCCGTGCCACTTCTCCGGGTCCTTCACCGCCGGCGCATAGCCGCGCCCCTTCACAGTGACGACGTGCAGCAGCACCGAGCGGCGGTCCCGCTTCGCCACTTCGAGCGCCGTCTTGATCGCCGCCACGTCGTGGCCGTCCACCGGGCCCATGTAGCGCAGCCCCATCTGCTCGAAATAGGCATGCCCGATCAGCATCCGCTTGACGAACGCCTTGATGCGGCGGATGGGCTTGTTGAGGAACGAGACGCCGAACGCCTTTTCGACCGCCTTGACCGCCGCCTTGACGCGGTTGTAGCGGCGGCCCGCGATGAGCCGCCCGAGGTGGCGCGAGAGCGCGCCCGTCGGCTTCGAAATCGACATCTCGTTGTCGTTCAGGATGACGATGATCTTCCCGCCCGCCGTCACGCAGTTGTTCAGCGCCTCCAGACTCGTGCCGTTCGAGAGCGACGCGTCGCCGACGACCGCGACCACCCACTCGTCGCCGCCGCGCGCAGTCCGCGCCGCCGCCAGGCCCTCGGCGACCGAAATCGCCACGCCCGCGTGCCCCGCCACCGCCGCGTCCGCGCGCGACTCCGCCGGATTGGGAAAGCCCGAGATCCCGCCCAGCTTCCGCAGCGTGTTGAAGCGGTCGGCGCGGCCCGTCAGGATCTTCCACGCATACGCCTGGTGGCCCACGTCCCAGACGATGCGGTCCTTCTCGGGATCAAAGGTTTCGGCAAGCGCCAGCGCGAGCTCCACCGCGCCGAGCGACGACGCCAGGTGCCCGCCGTTCTTGGACACGGCGTCGAGGATGCGCGTGCGGATGTCGAGCGCCGTCATCATTCCGCCGCCGCCTTTCGCTTGAGGATCAGGAGCGTCGTCGCCTGCTGGCCGAAGTCAGGCAGCGCCGCCACGCGGTCGTAGCGTTCCTTCACGAGCCGCCAGTAGTCCATCTGCTCGCCGTAGTCGCGCTCGTCGCATTTCGGCGGATTGACCGCAAACGTGTAGCCGCTCAGCGCCGCGACCGGGCA
>JAFPYE010000046.1 GCA_017412325.1 Kiritimatiellia bacterium
GAGGTGCTCCCCGACGATTTCCCGTATTCGATCCGCGTGGTCTCGGAGATCATGGGCTCGAACGGCTCCTCGTCGATGGCGTCGATCTGCAACGGCTGCCTCGCGCTCATGGACGCGGGCGTGCCGCTCAAGCGCACCGTCGCGGGCATCTCGATCGGCCTGTTCACCAACGACGACCAGTCGCAGAAGGTGCTCGTCACCGACATCCTCGGCGCGGAAGACCACTGCGGCGACATGGACTTCAAGGTCGGCGGCACCCGCAAGGGCATCACCGGCTTCCAGGTCGACCTGAAGCTGCGGGGCCTCACGTGGGATCTCGTGGAAGGGGCGGTCAAGGCGGCGCATGACGCGCGGCTGAAGATCATCGACTTCATGGAGACCGTCATCCCGGCGCCGCGCGCGGAGCTGAACAAGTACGTGCCGCGCATGAAGACGATCACCATCAAGGCCGACAAGATCGGCGCGGTCATCGGCAAGGGCGGCGAGACGATCAAGGCCCTCTGCGCGACGACGGGCGCCCAGATCGACATCGACGAGGACAAGGCGCTCAACATCGGCCTCGTCACCGTCTACGCGACCTCGCCCGAGATGATGGAAGCGGCGATCCGCGAGATCAACAAGCTGACCGCCGAGGCGGAGATTGGCAAGATCTACGAGGCGACGATCACCGCGATCAAGGACTTCGGCGCGTTCGCCGAAATCCTGCCGGGACTCGAAGGGCTCATCCACATCAGCGAGTTCTCCGACAAGTTCCTGCGCTCGATGGAGGGCGTCTGCAAGGTCGGCGACAAGGTCATGGTCAAGTGCATCGACATCGACGAGCAGCGCGGGCGCATCAAGCTCTCGCGCAAGGCCGCGATGGCGGAGCTCGACGCCAAGGCGTAAGCCCCGGGGAGGCTGCCGATGGAGGAGCTGAGGCTCAACTATCCGGTCAAGCCGCTTGGAACCCGCACCCGCCGCGAACTCACCGTCGCGGTCCTGGGCGCGGGTTCGCGCGGTTTTGAGTACACCGAGTACGGGAAGCTCTTTCCCGGCACGCTGCGCGTCGTCGCGGTTGCCGACGTGAACGCCGCGCGGCGCGACAGGATGGGCGACCGGTGGGGCCTCCCCGCCGACCGCCGCTTCGGCGACTTCCACGAACTCCTGGCGGCGGGCGAAAAGGGACGGCTCGCCGACATCCTCATCGTCTCGCTGCCCGACGACCTGCACTTCGAGCCCGCGATGGAGGCGATGCGCCAGGGCTACGACATCCTCCTCGAAAAGCCGATGGCGCAGACCGAGCAGGAGTGCCGCGCGCTCCTCAAGCGCCAGCACGAGACGGGCGTGATGGTCGCGGTCGGGCACGTGCTCCGCTACGCGCCCTACTTCCTTGCGCTGAAGGCGGCGATCGACGACGGGTTGATCGGCACGCTCGTCAGCATCCAGCACCAGGAGCCGGTGCAGTTCGCGCACATGGCCCATTCGTTCGTGCGCGGCAACTGGCGCGACTCCAAGGCGACGACGCCGATGATCGTCGCGAAGTGCTGCCACGACCTCGACATCCTGAAGTGGCTCGTCGGCCGTCCGTGCGTCCGCGCCACGGCGGAGGGGAACATCGCCCTCTTCAAGGAAGCGAACGCGCCGGCGGGCGCGCCCGCGCGCTGCACGGACGGCTGTCCGCACGAGGCGGACTGCCCGTATTCGGCCATCGACATCTACGCGCGCCGCCGTTGGCATCTGCACGTCTTCGACCTGAACCGCGATTCGCCGGAAGAGGCGATTCTGGAAAAGCTGCGCACGACGGGCTACGGCCGGTGCGTCTACCGCTGCGACAACGACCAGCCCGACCACATCGTCGCGACGTTCCTCTTCGAGGGCGGCGTCACTGCGTCGTTCACGATGGACGCCTTCACCCCGTGGGGCGGACGGCGCACGCGCGTGATGGGCACGCGCGGCTACATCGAAGGCGACGGCACGACGTTCACGGTCTACGATTTCAAGAAGGGCACGAAGGCGAGCTGGACGTTCGACCCCGCTGCGTCCAACTACAAGGACAACGGCCACGCGGGCGGCGACCTGGCGCTTGTGCGCGACTTCCTGGAAGCGGTCGACACACGCGACTTCTCGAAACTCTCCTCGTCGCTCGACGCGTCGGTGGACAGCCACGTGATGGGCTTCGCCTGCGAGCGGAGCCGCAATCGCTGACGGGGGTTTCAGGGCAATAAAAGTGGTCGGAGCGGCGGGATTTGAACCCACGACAACTTGCTCCCGAAGCAAGTGCGCTACCAGGCTGCGCTACGCTCCGACCTTGGTGGTCGCGCCGAAGGGGACAGGCCCCAAGAGGCGAAAACGGCGCATAGTATACTCTTTTTGGGGGTAGAAGTCAACGGGGAGAATTGATATAATTTACGTCTACCGTGAACAGGATTCTTTTCGAGCCCAACGAAATCGACGCAAGCGGCGTGGCGCGGGTGCGCGACGCGCGCGCGGCGCATATTCGCGAGGTGCTGCACGGCACCGTCGGCCAGCCGCTCAAGACGGGCGAGGTAAACGGGCTCCTGGGCACGGGCGAGATCGTGTCGATCGCGGCGGACGGCGCCGTCGCGATTCAGGTGCGGCACACGGACGCGGGGCTCGCGCCGTGGGTCGATCTCATCCTCGCGCCGCCGCGTCCGCGCGTGATGAAGCGGCTCCTGCCGCAACTGGCGACGCTGGGCGTGGGGCGAATCGTCCTCGTGGGCGCGCAGAAGGTGGAGAAGGACTTCTGGGGCGCGACGCTGCTGAAGGAGCCGATCTACCGTCCGCTGTTGATCGACGGCCTCATGCAGGGCGCGGTGGCGAGCC
>JAFPYE010000047.1 GCA_017412325.1 Kiritimatiellia bacterium
CCGCACGGAGATGACGATTCCGGAGGAGCATCTGGCCAAGCTCGCGATGTTCTGCAACGTGAAGCGCGCGTGCGTGATCGAGGAGAAGGACGTCGCCGACTCGGTGTACGCCGTGCCGCGGGAGCTGCGGCTACAGGGACTCGACGAGCAGGTCTTGAAGCAGCTGCACCTCGACATCTGGCCGATCAAGCACACCGTCTGGGATACGCTTGTCCGCAAGGCCACCAAGCCAAAGCGCACCTGCACCATCGCGCTTGTCGGGAAATACATCTCGATCCGCGACGCCTACAAGTCGGTCCACGAAGCGCTCCAGCACGCGGGCATGGCAAACGACTGCAAGGTGAACGTGAAGTGCATCGAGGCGGAGGAGTTCGAGGGGGCTGCGTCTCTGCGCGAGTTGAAAAACATCGACGGCATTCTCGTGCCCGGCGGATTCGGTTCACGCGGCGTCGAGGGCAAGATCGCGGCGATCAAATATGCGCGCGAGAAGAAGATTCCGTTCCTCGGCATCTGCCTCGGCATGCAGTGCACGGTCATCGAATACGCCCGCGACGTCCTCGGCTGGACGGACGCGAATTCGACGGAGTTCGACGCATCGACGGCGCACCCCGTCATCGACCTGATGGAAGAGCAGCGCGGCATCACGCAAAAGGGCGGCACGATGCGGCTCGGCGCGTATCCGTGCGTCGTCAAGAAAGGCTCGCTCGCCGCGAAGCTCTACGGCCGAAGCGAAATCTCCGAGCGGCACCGCCATCGCTACGAATTTGCAAACGCGACGGACGCGCAACAGGCGATCGAGGCGGCGGGGCTCAAGGCGACCGGCCGTTCACCCGACGGCCAGCTCGTCGAAATCGTCGAGCTGCCGGGACACCCCTACTTCATCGCCGCGCAGTTCCACCCGGAGTTCAAGTCGCGTCCGACCGCGCCGCATCCGCTCTTCAACGGACTCGTCAAGGCCGCGCTCGCGCGGTCATCTCACTCGTAGACGACCCACTTCTCGCGCTCGCGGCACTTGGCGAGGAATTCCTTCGTCGTCCGCCAGACGACCGTCGCGATGCGCTTGAGGCCGCCGATCAGCACGAGCGCCGTCGCCACCGTGACGATCGCGCCGGAGATGACGACGCAGCGCGGATACGTCGTGCCGAAGATCTGCCAGCCCGTCGTCAGGTCGGCGGGGTTGAACGCCGGGTCGAAGAAGCGCTGCACCGCCGAGGTGATGCCGTGGATCTGCGTGATCGTGCCGATGCCGAGGATCGCGGCGAGCGTGCCGAAGATGGCGAACATCACGGCGAGCGGCTTCCACTTGGGGCCGAGACCCTTCTCGATGTAGTAGAACGGGCCGCCCAGCACCTTGCCGTCCGGGCGGACCTCGCGGTACTTGACGGCGAGCAACCCTTCCGCATACTTCGTCGCCATGCCGAAGAACGCGGCGATCATCATCCAGAAGAGCGCACCGGGGCCGCCCGTGCCGATGGCCGTGGCGACGCCGACGATGTTGCCGATGCCGATGGTGGCGGAGAGCGCCGCGCAGTCAGTCGGCGAACACCCGCGACTCGTCGACAACGAACCGCGACGTGGCGCGAATGTCCGCGCTGGACGACCCCACGAGGACGTCGTACCGCCCGGCGTCCGTCCTGAAGCGGTGGGCGAACGCGTCCCAGTAGGCGAGGTCGCGCGGCGCCAGATGCAGTTCCACCGTTTTCGTCTCGCCCGGCTTCAGCGCGACTTTCGCAAACGCCTTCAGCTCCTTCGCGCAGCGCTCCACTTTCGCGTCGGGATAGGCGACATAGAGTTGCACGACTTCCTTGCCCGCGACCGTTCCGGCGTTCGTGACGTCGACGCGCGCCGTCCACTCCCGTTCCCCGTTCCCCGTTCCCCGTTCCCCAACGACCACGTCCCCGTAGTCGAAGCGCGTATAGCTCAGGCCGTGTCCGAACGGGAAAAGCGGCGCGATGCCCCGGGCGTCGTGCCAGCGGTAGCCGACGTAGAACCGCTCGTTGTAGGTGACGTTCGTCGCGTTGTACGTGCCGCAGTGCGCAACGGCCGTGTCGGCAAAGGCGCGCGGCCACGTCTGCGCGAGCTTGCCGCAGGGATTCACCTCGCCCAGCAGCACGTCGACGATCGCATTGCCCTCCTCCATGCCGAGATACGACGTCTGGAGCATCGTCTCGGCCTTGTCCGTCCACGTATAGCCGACGGGCGAGCCCGACCGGGAAACGACGACGACGCGCGGATGCCCCCAGCCGAGGATCGTGTGCAGGGCCTTCTGAAGCGGTGCGGGGAGCTCGAATTCCGTGCGGTCGCGGCTTTCGCTTTCCATGTTCTCCTGATAGCCGAGTTCCGTTCCGGTGAACACGATGACGGTATCCGCCCGTTCGGCGGCGGCCTTCAATTCCGCCTCGTCGCACCAGCGCTCGTCCGCCTTGAGCTCGACGTGGCCGCCGGTCGCGACGGCATTGGACGTATCCGTCGCCGCGTGCTCGACCTTCGCGCAAAACGGCATCAGCTTCACCTCTGCGCCGGGCAGGCGATTCGTCAGCGCGGCGAACAGCGTGACTTCGTAGGGGACGTTGCCCTCGCCCGAGCAGCCCTTGTGGCACTGCTTCACGTCCGCCCCGGCGCCAATGACCAGCACGTTCCGCAACGCGCCGGCGTCGAGCGGCAGGACGCCCCTGTCGTTCTTGAGCAGCACGATGGATTCCGCGCCCTCGTCGCGGGCGGCGCGCTGGTGTTCCTTCGTGTTCCGCGCGCCCGCCCTGCGCGGCGCGCCGGAGAGGAAGCCCGTCTTCGCCATCACGTAGAGCGTGTGCAGCGCCATCTCGTCGACCGTCGCGGCCGGAACGTCGCCGCGCCGCACCGCCTCCGCCAGCGGGAAGCGGTTGGACGCCGGTTCGCAGATGTAGCGGATCCTGTCGCCGCGCGCCATCTCCACGCCGCCGCCGTTCAGCGCGGCGAACGCCGTCGAGTGCTGTCCGCCCCAGTCGGTGACCAGCATCCCCCTGAAGCCCCAGCGCTCGCGCAGAATGCCGTTTTGCAGATAGTTGTTCTCGCTGGCCCAGAGGCCGTCGATCTTGTTGTAGCTCGACATGACCGACAGCACCCCGGCCTCCTTCACCGCCGCGCGGAACGCCGGCAGGTAGATTTCATTCAGCGTGCGGTCGTCCACGTGCGTGTCGACCGTGCCGCGCGCGAGTTCCTGGTTGTTGAGGCAGTAGTGCTTGACGGTCGCCGCGACGTCAAAGCCCTGGACGCCCCGTATGAACGGCACGCACAGCTTCGCCGCAAGGACGGGATCCTCGCCCAGGTATTCCCAGTTGCGCCCGCACAGCGGATTGCGCATGATGTTCACGCCCGGCCCGAGCAGCTGGTCGACGCCCCGGTCGCGGCACTCCGCGCCCAGGACTTCGCCGTGCCGGCGCGCCCATTCGACGTCCCACGTCTGCGCCAGCGCGGACAGCGACGGCAGCTTCGTGTTCACGCTCTTCGGCTCGTCGTAGTTCCAGCTCCAGCGCGCGAGCGACGGGCGGACGGTCGAGCTGTTGTCGCTCATCCGCCATTCGCGCGCGATGCCGACGCGCGGAATCGCGGGGAGCGTCATCGTGCCGGAGCCCGCCAGGAGCCGCGTCTTCTCCTCCAGCGTCAGGCGCCGGAGCGTCGCGCGCGCCAGGCGTTCCGCCGCGTCGTCGCCGAGGTCGTCGCCCGCCGCCGCGACGGCCAGCGGCAGTTCTTCGCCGCGCGGCAGTCGCCAGTCGTCGATGAACTTGATCGTGAAGACGGCGCTCCAGCCGAAGTCCGCCGCGCCCAGCGGCGCGCCGGTGCGCGAATTGTAGTTCTCGCGAATGGAGTCGCCGTGCGCGTCCACCCAGCCGAGGAGCGTCGCGCGCCCGGCGTCGGCAATCGCGTCGTAGCCGCAGTCTTTCAGCCCCTTGAGCGCGAAGTAGGCGACGTTGAGCCACGTGCGGCCGCGCCAATACACGTCCGGCCTGTACTTCGGGTCGTCGTAGGAAACCGTCGGCCAACCGGGCGCCATGCGCTTGGCGTGGCGCGCCATCGACGCCGCGCGTTCGGGAGGCGCGATGCCAATGAACAGCGGCATGAACGACGCGGGCGTGAGGACGCGCGAAAAACCGCCGCCCGGCGCAATCTCCCGGTCGTAGTAGCATTCGTCCCGCTCGTCCCACAGCCGCTCTTCGATGCGCCGGGCGAGGTCGTTGGCGCGCCTTTCCCACGCCGCGCCGTCGGCCGCGCAATCCAGCCGCGCCGCGATGTCCCGGAGCGACCGGTAGTAGAGCACCATCCAGCAATTGAGGTCGATGGGGAGCCTGCTGCCCGGCTCGCCGTCCCAGCGGGGCGAATCGTCCCAGCCCGACTCCCAGCCGCAGTAGAGCTTCCGCTGGGCGGGGTCGGCGGAATTGCCGTCGTAGCGGAACATGCCCTCGTCGGCGACAAAGCGCTTCGTCCGCCAGAACGCCTCGTAGCGCTTAAGCGATTCGTACGCAGCGCGGAGAAACGCGTCGTCCGGCGCGGCGCGGTCGATGGCCCAGACCGCCCACCCCCAGACCGGCGGCTTGGTGCAGCCCCTGAACACCCCCTTCGCCGCATCCTCGAAAACGACGTCGGGCAGCATGCCGTCGTCGCCCTGGAATTTCATCATGATGCGGAACTGGTCGCGGGCCAGTTCCGGATCCCACCGGACAAGCGCCATCGCGTGGAAGGCGCTGTCCCAGTTCCACACGCCCTTGAAGCCGCTGACGGACGGCTCGACGCCGCGATACGGCGCCCACGGGACGCGTTCGCCCGCCACGGTGTTCTTTTCCAGCGTCGCGCGTGCGCGCCGCAAAAGCGAGGCTTCGTCAAACGCGGCGGAGGCGCAGAGCGCCGCGAACGAAAGCGCCACGAGGGCCATCGGTCGTTTTCTGTTCATGGCGGTCATTCGGCGGGTCCGAACTCGACGGGGAACCAGGTGCGGTAGAAGTTGTCCCTGCGCCATTCATTGCCCGCAGAGGCATAGTCGCAGAAAAACACGGTGGCGGGCAAGCCCCCTTCCGGATTCTCGTGGTGCGAGCCGACGGGAAGCGTTGCGGAAAACGCCATCCACATGTCGTCGGACGGGGCGCGGACGGCGGCGAACGACGGCATCCGCTCGCCGTCCTTGATCCCCGGGCGGAACGGTTCGGTCATGTCGCCGTCGTTGAAGCGGCTGTCGCGGGCGAGCAGGACGGGGCCGCGCGTAAAGGCGACGTGATGCGCGAGCGTGTGCGCGACGACCGGCAGGTCGAACTCGACCTCCACGATGTCGCCCAGCTTCCACGCGCGCGCAATCGTGAAGTAGCGCCCGGCCGCGACGCCGTCCAGCGCCTTGCCGTTCAGCTTCACCACCGTCTTCGCGCTCCACGCCGGGATGCGCAGGCGCAGCGGCACGACACCCGCCCCCTCGGTGTGGCTGACGATCCTGGCGGAGTCCGTGCGCGGATAGAGCGAATACATGTCGAACGCGACCTTGCGCCCGTCCGACAGCTCGCCTTTCACAAGCGCGGACGAATAGAAGTTGAAGGTCGCCGCGTCGCCGCGCGTCGTGAAGAACGCCCGCAGGAAGCAGAGGAAGCCGCGCGGGCCGTTCGCCGTGCAGCAGTCGGTGTGCATGAAGCAGTGGTGCTGGCCGTGGAAACGGCTGCCAGAAAGCGGCGTGTAGCCCGCGAACTCGGAGCCGTCGGGCTTCATCGCGGCCAGGTAGGCGTTGTAGAACGTCTTTTCGATTTCATCGGCCCATTTCGGCTGGTCGGTGATTTCGAGCAGCTTTTCGCAGAAGCGCATCCACGTCGTCGTCACGCACGTCTCCTGCAGTCGCCTGTAGGCGAGGTGCTGCTTGCGCGCGCCATGGAACCAGGCCTCGGAGCAGGCGCAGCCGCCCGCGAGGTTGATCTCCTCCTTCACGATGTCCTCGCCGGTCATCACGGCGGCACGAAGGATGTCGGCGGGCGGGACTGGACTTGAGACGTGCGACGAGAGACGAGGGGCTGCGGACATGATTTCATAATATTCCAGCAGCCCTTGGTAGCAGCTCATCATTTCATACGCCTTGGCGCGCCCGTGCTTGCAGACGTAGGCCCATCCGGCGTTGCCGTCGTAGTCCGCTTCATTGCGGTCGGCGACGGAAACGCCCTTCAGCGCGAGATCCAGAAGACGCGGCCCCTTCTCCGGCTCGGCCATGCCCTTGACGATGAAGGAGGCGAAGTCGAGGTACTTCCGCGCGGCGTCCGCCCCGTCTCTCTCGGCGACGCGCCGGTAGAGCCACACGACCGGTTCGAGAATCGACGAACTGGCGTAGCCCGACCAGTTGCCGGTCTGCCACAGTTCGCGGC
The DNA here is from genome assembly GCA_017412325.1 of Kiritimatiellia bacterium. Lineage (GTDB taxonomy): Bacteria > Verrucomicrobiota > Kiritimatiellia > RFP12 > UBA1067 > UBA1067. Next base: position 6,363 of record JAFPYE010000047.1, read on the forward strand.
CGCGCCGGCCATTCGGGCCGATCTCCGCAATCACGTAGTCGCAGAGGCGTCGGCAGGCCGCAAGGATGTCGGCTGACGTTTGGGGGCGTGAGACGTTAGACGCGAGACGCGTGATTTCGCCGCCTTCGCATTGCCGCCTCCAATCGTAGTCGTGCAAAAGCCCCATCAGGGTGTATTTCATGCCCCACACGTCCCAGCCCTCGCCGCAGCGCAGCGCGTCGGGGTAGTTGCCGATGTAGCCGCCGTCCTCCTGCGAGGCGAGGATGCGTTCGCAGCCGCGTTCGATCTTCCCGCGCAGCGCGGCATCGTGCGTGTAGGCGAGGAAGGGAACGGCGGCATGCATCCACTTGCCCCAGAACTCCGTCTGCCACCAGCCCTTCGTCTCGGTCTTCTCCAGAAACGGCGCGGTGATGTAGTCGACGTCCTGCGCGGCGACGTGGTTGGCGATCACGGCATCCAGCCGCTTGCCGAGGCCCCCCTTGAGGCGCACGTTCCCGATGTCGCCGATTGAATCGGCCAGCACGCCGCCGGCGGCAACCGTCACGGCGGCGCAGAGCGAAACCGTCATCTTCTTCATGACAAAGACTGTCCTTTCAAGACGTATTATACAAAATCGGCGGGGTTGTCTATGTCGCGGGCTCGTCATATTTCGACGGTGGCGACAATGGGGAAGTGGTCGCTGGGATAGAGCCGACCGCCCTCGCGCATGTCCGGTACGGTGGCGTAGTCGAGGACGCGCACGCCGGGCGACGCGTAGATGTAGTCGATGCGCTGCCCGAACCGCTTGTCGTTGCGCGGGCCGGGCTTCAGCCTGAACGCGTCGAGCGTGGCGGTCTCCGCCGCCAGGCGCTTCCAGCCGTTGAACGTCCGCCACGGGCCGGTCGGCGGCGTTTCCGATTCATAGAGGGCGTTGCGGAGGATCTTCGCAACGGCGACGGCGGGCGCCTCGGTCTCGTAGCAGTTGTGGTCGCCCGTGAAGATAATCGGCGCGCCGCCGCCAAACGCCTTCATGCGCTCGATGATGAGCAGCATCCCCTTCTCGCGCGCCTCGGCGCTCACATGGTCGGTGTGGGTGTTGGCGAAGCAGAACTTCCTGCCGCTCGCCTTCTCGCGCAGGACAAGATACGAGCAGACGCGCGGACACGCGGCGCCCCAGCCGACGACGCCGGCGACGTCCGGCGTTTCGCAAAGCCAGAACGTCCCGCTCTTCTCGACGTCGAACCGGCTCTTGCGGTAGAAGACGGGCGACGCCTCGTCGCTAACGCGGTCGGCGGCGCGGTGCTCGCCGACGAACGCGTAGTCGGGGAGCGCCTTGCGGAGATACGCTGCCTGTTCGGGACGCACCTCCTGCGTGCCAAAGACGTCGAGGTCAAGGCGGCGCACCAGCTTGACGAGGTCACCGCGCCGCTTCTCCCACGCATTTTCCGTGCCGATGTCACCCGTCGTGAAGCGGATGTTGTAGGTGCCCACGCGGAACTTCCGCACGCCGGGCGAACGGACGGTGAGCGGGAAAAGGCTCTTGCGGCCGTCTGGCCGCGTCGCGAGCAGAACCGCTTCGCCAACTTTCTTCGGCGTCAGCTCTCCGGCGTCCGTGACTTCCGCGATGTCGTTGAAATACTTGTAGAAGTGCTGGTACTTGTTCAGCGGGTTGGCGACCTTGGCGGCCCTGTTCGCATCGTAGCATCCCCACTTCGCGGGCAGTTCGCCGTTCTTCAGCGTCTGGGAAGCGCCCAGCTCGACCGTTTTTCCGGCGAGATGCACGGCCCGGTCCGCGCCGCCGCCGATGCGCGTGAAGTGCAACGTGTTGCGCCTGCGGTCGATGTGGATCGCGTCGAACGTCTGCTCGAAGACCGTGCCTTTGTCCTTCTTGGGCAGGTCCGTGCACCACGGCGCGGAGCCGACGATGTAATCGCTGTACGCCGCGTCGCACGGCTCGGTGATGTGCCAGATTCCGTTCTGGAACGTCTGCCGCTCGGCGTGTTCGTGTCCCGTGAGGCTGCACAGGATGCGCCCCTGGGCGGTGGAGAAATCATAGTCCTTTCCGCCGATTGCGACCTTGCCCCGGTTCTGGTACGCCTCGAGCAAGTTGCGCCACGGCGCGAAGATCGCCCGGTTCTCCGCCTCGCCGCTGACGATGCCCGTCACGGGGATGTGGTGCATGACGACGGCGACCCATCCGGCGGGGAGCGTCGCGAACGCGTTTTCGGCGAGCCACTTCAGCTGCCGCTCGCCCATGCCGTATTTCACCGCCCAGTAGGTGCGGTCGCTCCGCACGCTGTCCGTCGTGTCCGCGACGATGTAGCGGATGCCGCCGCCCGGCACGTCGAAGTAGTAGTAGCACGCTTCCGGGTCGTCGCCGTTCGTGACGGCGTTGGCCTTGACCGCCGCCGTGTCCATGAGGATGTCGCGCGCCTCCCTGCCGGAATACGTGAAGCCGGAACTGGCGCTGGGCTTGTCGCGAATCGTGAAGTCGTGGTTGCCCTTCGCCGGATAGAACGCGCCGCCCGCGCGCTCGACCGCCCGGACCCACTGCTCGCGATACGCGGCAATCGTGCGGTCAATCGACGCCTGACCGCCGAACGCCTCCGGCATGTCGCCGCCGCACAGCACCTTCTTCACGTCCGTCTCGGCGACGAGCTTGGCGAGGATGCGCCCCGAGACGCAGCGGTTGGACGGAATGTGCAGGTCGGTGATGAAGAAGAACGCGTCGTCGCATTTCGCCGAAAGCGCCCGCAGGCGGGCGGCGACCCCGGCGAGGTAGTCGCCGTAGTAGTCGGGCAGGCCCTCTTCCGCCGCCCACAGCCGCCAGTCGGCCACCGTCATCATCGCGCCGGCCAGGCCCAACTTCAGAAACTCGCGCCGCGAAAGCGCGTTTGCATCTCCCTTGTTCATTTCGACTTCTTTCCTTTCAATCCGTCGATCAACACCCTCTTGCGCGGCGTGTCGCCGACGCGGCGCAACATCTTCAGCGAGTCGCCCGCATATTCGACGTTCCAGCCGCGCCACTCGTTGAAGGCGTGGTAGCACCAGTCCCAACCGTATTCGTCAAACAGTTCGATGCAGTCGCGCAGATACTGGTCCGCCCCAGGCGCCCACGCAATCGCCGAAAATTCGCCGACGAAGATCCGTGCGTTGTGGCGCCGCGCAAACGCGACGACGGGCGCGAGCTTGGCGCGCAGCATCCCCTTGTTCCAGCCACGCGATTCGTCCGGCCATCGGCGCGCCGGGCTCCATCCGTTCACGCCCTGATGCGTGTAGTCGGACGGGATGTACATGTGGACTTCGTAGATGACGTTCGGCATCGCGAGCGGCGACATGTAGTCGTAGGCCGGGGCGGACGACGACCAGTTGGCCTCCATGACAATCGCCGTCTCGGGGTCGATGCGCCGGATCGCCTCGGCGGCCAGTCGTTGCGCGTCCCAATACGAATACGGCACCGCGTGGCGGTTCTGGTGCGGCTCGTTCAGGAGGTCGTAGCCGTAGATGACATCGGCGTTTCCCTTGAAGCGGCGGGCAATCTTTTCCCAACACGCGAGGTAGAGGTCGAGACAGGCCTTGTCTGTGAACATCCGCATTTCGGAATTGTCGCGGATGCTCCCCGGCGGAACGTGCAAGTCGACGCAGATTTTCAGGCCGTATTTCCGCGCCCAGCCGAGCACCTTCTCCAAAAGGTCAAGCCGTCCGTCCAGCCACTTCACGTAGGCGTCGAAGTCGAGGTTCGCGTCGATCTTCTGGAAATTGCGCGACATCTGGTAGCGGCCAATCGTTCCGCCCCATTCCGCGAGCGTCTTGATGTCGTCCTCCGTCGGGTCGAGCGGCAACATTGCCCCGCGCAGCTGCTTTCTCTCGCGGAGACGCGGAGACGCGGAGTTTGCGACAAACTTCCCATCTCTGCGTCTCTGCGCCTCTGCGCGAGAATCCTTGGTATCAGGATAGGATATAACGTAGTCTTGGTTGTAGCGCGGAAACTCATAGAGTTCGTGCGGTTCGACCGTGAACGACGAGACGTCGAACTCGACCTTGCCCGCCACGTTCTGCAAACCGAGCGTGATGCCGACTTCGCCAACCGGCGTCGGGCCGAGGTCGGTTGTCAGCTCCAGCGTCGCCCAGTCGAAGTCGCCGCCCTTGTGGTCGGCCTGCGGCCATTTTTCCGCGCCGGACGCCGGGTCTCGGTAGTGGAA
>JAFPYE010000048.1 GCA_017412325.1 Kiritimatiellia bacterium
CAAGGTCGTGAAGGCGGCCGCCGAGGCGAACGGCGTCGAGGTTGCCAAGGTGACGCTGGCGGAAATCAAGTCGTGGGTCCCGGCCGACCAGTTCAAGTCGTGGGTCACGGCGTGGCAGACCATCTTCCTCTGCTCGGCGGTCCCGGGTTTGATCCTCTTCCTCGGCGCGTTCGGGCTCAAGGAGTCGCCGCGCTGGCTCTACAAGAAGGGCCGCCGCGAGGAGGCGCTCGCCTCGCTCGCCGCGAACAACGGCGAGGCCAAGGCCGCGGAGATCCTCGAGGAGATGATCGCCGCCGACAAGGCCGCCGAGGCGGAAAAGGCCGCGATCGCGAAGGCCGCGCAGGGCGACAGCCTCTTCCAGCGCAAGTACGTCTATCCGTTCCTCCTGGCCGTCACGATCCTCGCCTGCAACCAGGCGACCGGCATCAACTCGGTCCTGAACTACACGGTCGACATCTTCAAGGAGACCGGCATGGTGGGCGTCTTCGCCAACTTCTCCGACCTCGCGATCAAGCTCGTCAACGTGTTCATGACCATCGTCGCGTGCGCGCTCGTCGACAAGAAGGGCCGCAAGTTCCTCCTGAAGCTCGGCACCGGCGGCATCATCGTGGGCCTGTGCGGCGTTGGCACCGTGTTTCTCGCGATCAAGTCGGGCCTCGTGGCGGCGTCCATGATCACCGGCGTCGTCGCGACCGCCTTCTTCTTCATGTTCATCGCGTTCTACGCCGTCGGTCCCGGCGTCTGCGTGTGGCTCGCGCTCTCCGAGCTGATGCCGACCCGCATCCGCGCGACCGGCATGTCGATCGCCATGATCATCAACCAGGGCGTCTCCGCCACCATCGCGTCCGTCTTCCCGGCCTGGGTCGCGGGCTGGGGCTTTGCGCCGGTCTTCTACTGCCTCGCCGGCTTCACGGTCGTCTATTTCGTGACGGCGGCCTTCTTCCTCCCCGAGACCAAGGGGCGGACGCTTGAGGAGATCGAGCAGTACTTCAAGACCGGGAAGATGCCGGAGAAGGCGTAATTGACGTTTCGCTTCCTAGGGACGGGAACATCGGTCGGGGTGCCGCAGATTGGCTGCGCGTGCCCCGTCTGCACGTCGTCCGACCCGCGCGACCGGCGCCGCCGCTGCGGGGCCTACGTGACGGCGGGCGACGCCGCGTTCCTGATCGACACGCCGCCGGAGATGCGCCTGGCGTGCGTCGAGTACGGTATCCGGAAGGTCGACGCCGTCGTCCTCACCCACGCGCACATGGACCATGTGGCGGGTTTTGACGACGTGCGCCGCTTCAACACAATCAACGGCGAACGCGTCCCGGTCGCGCCGGACGATCCGCTCTATCGCGGGCTCCCGTACCGCATCGTCGGCAAGCCGATGACGTGCTATGCGGCGGCGGCGACGATCCGCCAGATGCAGACCATCTTCCCCTACATCGGCACGGCGGGCGGCGCGCAGGGGCTCTACCGCCCGCAGATCGAATTCGCGGACAACGCCGCGCCGTTTGCGATCGGCACGGTGCGCGTCGAGGCGTTCGCGGTCGAGCACGGCTTCCCCTGCTGCGGCTACCTGCTGGCGGACGCGGCGACGGGCGGTCGCCTCGGCTACGTAAGCGACTGCCACGAAATCCCCGATTCGGCGGTGGAACGGCTCAACGGCGTGGACGTGATGGTGCTGAACTGCCTCCGCGAGCGACCGCATCCGACGCACCTGACGCTGGCGCGTGCGCGCGCCTATCTCGCGCGCATCGCGCCGAAGCGCGCCTACCTGATCCACATGTGCCACGACCTCACGCACGAGGCGTGGCTCGCCAAACTCGCGGGCACGAACATCGAGCCCGCCTACGACGGACTGGAGCTGAAACTATGACGAACAGGAAAATCCGTGCGGCGCTCGCGTGCGCCGCGCTCGCCCTCGCCGCCGCGGCGGAATCGCCCAGCGAAATCTCGGTCGACCTCCGGCTCGACGAAATCGACTACGTGGCCGGCGAGAAGGTGCGCGGCGTCATCGACATCAAGAACACCGCGCCCGAAAAGGTCAGCGTCGGCTACAGCAACTCCAAGGACCGGCTGATCGTCGAAATCTTCCGCGCGTCGGACATGTCCGAACTGGAGCGCGTGTCCGACCGGCCGTTCGTCGCGCCGTTCCGCGTCGATACCAACGAGGGCCAGAAGCTGGAGGTGCTGCTCGCCAACCACTATGCGCTGACCGAGCCGCGCCGCTACCTCGCGCGCCCCGTGCTGATCCACGGCGGCATGCGCTACGAGGGGCAGTACCGCGCGTTCGACATCGTGCCGGGCATCAAGATCACGGGCGCGCTGCAGATGTTCGCCAACCGCGAGGGGCTGAGCCGCGAGTTCTCCCTGCTGCACTGGACGCGCAAGGGCCACGAGCACATCTTCCTGGCCGCGACGGACCACGGCGGGGGCGACCGCATGTGGGTGACGAGCGACCTCGGCGCGCTCATGCGCATCACCCGCCCGACCGTGTCGATCCTGCCGAACGGCGAGGTGATCGTCCTGCACCGCACGGGGCCCGACCATTTCATCCGCAGCGAATTCTGGTCGCTCCCCGACGCGCTGGAGTTCCACACGCGCGAGCTCATCCAGGATCCCGAGACGGCGGGCCAGAGCCGCGTGAAGGAGATGTACAACAAGGCGGGCGGCGTCAAGCCCGTCGACCGTCCGTGGTGGAAGTTCTGGTAAGCGGCGGCGATGAACATCCTTGGCATCGAGACCAGCTGCGACGAGACTGCCTGCGCGGTGGTGAAGGACGGGCGCGAAGTCCTCGCGAACGTCGTCTACACGCAGATTCCGCTCCACCAGCCCTACGGCGGCGTCGTGCCGGAAATCGCGAGCCGCGCCCACGTCGAGAAGATCGGCGAGGTCATCCGCACGGCGATGGCCGAATTCGCGGCCAAGGCGCCGCGCGCCACGATTGACGCGGTCGCCGTCACCTACGGGGCGGGGCTCTCGCCCGCGCTCATCGTGGGGCTGAACGCGGCGAAGGGGCTCGCGCTCGCGCTCGGCGTGCCGTTGATCGGCGTCAACCACATCGAGGCGCACCTGCACACGCCGTTCCTCCACGACGGGCCGCCGACGGACGAGTGCGGCCCCGAGTCCGTGATGCCGGCGCTGGGGCTGGCGATTTCGGGCGGCCATACGAACTGGATCGACCTGCCCGCCTACGGCCAGTACGAAATCATCGGGCAGACGCTCGACGACGCGGCGGGCGAGGCGTTCGACAAGGCGGCGAAACTGCTGGGGCTCGGCTATCCCGGCGGCCCCCGGATCGACAAGATCGCGAAGGCGTACCTGGCCGAACACGGGCTTGCGAACCTCATCCCGTTCCCGAAGGGCCAGCCGCGCGAGGGCGTCTCCGCGCTCGCGGGGCTGCCCGCCGAGCTGTGCGTGTCGTTCTCGGGGCTCAAGACGGCGCTCCTGCGCTACGTCCAGAAGGAGCAGCCGGGTGCGGCGGACGTGCCGCGGATCGTGACGTCGTATCAGGAGGCCATCGTGCAGGCGGTCGCCGACCGCACGCGCGCGGCGCTCCGGCGGCGCGCCTACCGCGCGCTCATCCTGGGCGGGGGCGTCTCGCTCAACAGCCGCGTGCGTGCCGTGCTGGGCGAGGTCGCCGCGCGGGCGAAGATTCCGCTGTTGATGGCGCAGCCGAAATACTGCGGCGACAACGGCGCGATGATCGCGGGGCTCGCCTACTACCGCCGCAACCTCGTCGGCGACGCGGCGTTGCGGCTCGACGTCCATCCGTCGCTCGAAGCCGGCGAGACCGTGGACGGCTGAATGTGATATACTACCGACAATGACACTCGATACCGTTAGGAATTTCTGCATCATCGCGCACGTCGACCATGGCAAGACGACGCTCTCCGACCGCATCCTGGAACTGACGAACGCCATCAGCGCACGCGAGCTGAAGGAGCAGACGCTGGACGCGATGGACCTGGAGCGCGAGCGCGGCATCACGATCAAGTCGCACCCCGTCTCGATGCACTACACGGCGAAGGACGGCAAGACCTACCTCTTCAACCTGCTGGACACGCCCGGGCACGTCGACTTCGCCTACGAGGTCTCGCGCTCGATGGGCGCGTGCGAAGGGGCGCTCCTCGTCGTGGACGCCGCGCAGGGCGTGGAGGCGCAGACGGTCGCCAACACCTACTTTGCGCAGGACGCGAAGCTGGAGATCGTGCCCGTCCTGAACAAGGTCGACCTGCCGGGCGCGAACGTCGCGGAAGTCTCGCGCGAGATCGAGGACATCCTCGCCATCCCGATGGACGATCCGCTGCTCGTCTCGGCGAAGACGGGCGAGGGCTGCCCCGCCGTGCTGGAGGCCATCGTCACGCGCATCCCGCCGCCGACGACGCAGGGCGTGGACGCGCCGCTGCGCGCGCTCGTGTTCGATTCGGTCTTCGACGAGTTCCGCGGCGTCATCACCTACGTGCGCGTGATGGACGGCACGCTCAAGGCGGGCCAGGGCGTCACGTTCATGGGCTCGCACGTCTCGACGACCGTGCACGAGGTCGGCATCTTCTCGCCGAACAAGAAGCCGGTCGAGCGGCTGGAGGCGGGGCAGGTCGGCTACATCGTCGGCACGGTGAAGGACCCGAGCGAGATCAAGATCGGCGACGCGGTGACGACCTCGCGCCTCGGCGCGACCGAGCCGCTGCCGGGCTTCCACGACATCCACCCGACCGTCTTCTGCGGCATCTACCCGATGTCCACCGACGAGTTTCCGAAGGTCGCGGCG
>JAFPYE010000049.1 GCA_017412325.1 Kiritimatiellia bacterium
CCGCGCCACCGACCATCAGCGCCCGCCCGCCCGCCGCGCGCACGAGCCGGGCGATGTCCAGCGCCGCCGCGCGCACCTCGCCGTCGAGCGCGGCCATCAGCCGTCCGTTCAGAAGTTCCGGCACCTGTTCCATACGGCGGATATTATACGAAATCCCGCCGCCGCCTTCAAGCGTCCGCGCACAAGCAAAAGGCCCGGCTCGTGCGAGCCAGGCCTCTTGTCGGCGACGAACGCCTTATTTGTTCTTGTGGCGCTGCGCCTTCATGCGCTTGTCGTATTTATGCTTCGACATTTTTTTGCGCCTTTTCTTCTTGATGGATCCCATGGGTTTTTCTCCTTCGTTGTTGGGCCCGGGTAGCTAGTCCGGGTTTCTGACTCAGAAAATGATCTTGTTGAGCGGCACCTCGATGATGCCCGTCGCGCCCGCCTTGATGAGCTGCGGGATGAGGTCGCGCACCTTCTTCTCCTCGACCACCGTCTCGATGGCGTGCCACTCGGGGTCGTTCAACCGGTTCACGGTCGGCGCATGCAGCGCGGGCAGCACCTTGACGACCTTCGCGAGCGCCTTCGCGGGCGCGTTGCACTTGAGGAGCACCTGCCGCTGCGCCTGCAGCGCGCCCGTCAGGAGCATCTTCAGCTGCTCCAGCTTCGCGCGCTTGGCCGCGTTCTTCCAGCTCTTCTTGTTGGCAACCAGCCGCGTCGTGGACGTGAGGATCGTGTCGACGATGCGGAGGTTGTTCGCGCGGAGCGACGAGCCCGTCTCCGTCAGGTCCACGATGGCGTCCACCAGCTCCGGCGCCTTCACCTCGGTCGCGCCCCAGCTGAACTCGACGTCCGCCTTGACGCCGTGCTCCTTCAGGTAGCGCTTGGTCAGCCCGATCGCCTCGGTCGAGATGCGCTTGCCGTTCAGGTCCTTGACCGTCTTGATCTTGGAATCGTTCGGCACCGCCAGCACCCAGCGCACGGGGTTGCTCGTCGCCTTGGAGTAGTTGAGCTCGCAGACCTCGTGCACGTCGCTGCCGTTCTCGTAGACCCAGTCGTAGCCGCAGATGCCCGCGTCGAGAAGCCCGAGCTCCACGTAGCGACTCATTTCCTGCGGCCGCAGGAGGCGGCACTTGATGTCCTCGTCGTCAATCGACGGAATGTAGCTGCGGCTGGAGCAGGACACGTTGAACCCCGCGCGCTTGAAGAGCGCGAAGGTCGATTCCTGCAAGCTGCCTTTCGGTAGACCTAATACGATTGCCATTTCTTCTTCCGTTTTCGGTTAAAGTTTTGAAAGTATATCATAAATCGCCCCAACCTGTCCACCAGCTCGCCCGCGCGGCGAAAAAAAGCGGCGCGGCAGAAGTGCCGCGCCAGCTTTTTCGGGAATTCCGAAGGGCGGTCTTACTTGACCTCGACTTCGGCGCCGGCCTTCTTGAGCTGCTCGGCGATCTTCTCGGCCTCGTCCTTCGCGATGGCTTCCTTGACCTTCTTGGGCGCGCCGTCGACCATGTCCTTGGCGTCCTTCAGGCCCAGGCCCGTGATCGCGCGGATCTCCTTGATGACCGCGATCTTGTTCGCACCGGCGGCCTTGAGGATGACGTCGAACTCCGTCTTCTCTTCGGCGGGAGCCGCACCGGCGGCCGGGCCTGCGACGGCGACGGCGGCAGCGGCGGAAACGCCCCACGCCTCTTCGAGCGCCTTGACGAGTTCGTTGATCTCCAGGACGGTCTTGCCCGAGAGTTCCTTGATGATTTCTTCGTTTGTCATTGTTGTTTTCCTTTTTAGTTCAACCTGCGGCGTGTTCCATCCGCAGGAAATCGGTTGTTACGCGGCGGGAGCGGCCTCGCCGCCTTCCTTCTTGGCCTTTTCGGACAGGACGCGCGCCAGGCGGGTCGCCGGCTCCTTGAGGAGCATGAGCAACGTCGCGCGGAGCTCGTTCTTGCCGGGCACCTTCGAGAGCGCCTCGACCATCGCGGCATCGACGATCTTGTTGTCGTAGTCGGCGCCCTTGACGGCGGCCTTGCCGCCCGACGCCTTCACGAACTCCATGATCGCCTTCGCGACCGCCGTCGGCTCGCCGTGACCGGTCACGATCGCGGTGGTGCCGCTCAGCATCGCGTTCACGTCGTCCGACCAGCCCTTCTCCTTCGCGACCTTCGCGAGGTAGGTGTTCTTGACGACGAGGAGGCGGCTGTCGACCTTGCGGAGGTCGCCGCGCAGCTTCGCGAGCTGGGCAACGGTCACGCCGCCGTGGTTGACGATGAAGCAGTAGTCGGAGTCCTTGACGCGCTCGACCACTTCGTTCAGGATCGCAATCTTCTCAATTCTCATGGTGAGTGCCTCCTTTACTCGGCATCCGCCGCGGCGATCACGGGCACGCCGACGCCCATCGTGGAGGAGATCGTGACGGACTGGATATAGACGCCCTTGACCGTCGCCGGCTTCGCCGCGTTGACCGCCGCGATGACCGCCTTGACGTTCTGGACGAGCTTCTCCGCGTCAAACGAGCGTTTGCCCGCGACGACGGCGACGTTGCCGGTCTTGTCCATGCGGAAGTCGACCTTGCCGCCCTTCGCCTCCTTGACCGCCGTGGCGACGTCGTCCGTCACCGTGCCGGTCTTCGGGTTCGGCATGAGGCCGCGCGGGCCGAGGATGCGCGCGCACTTGCGCACTTCCTTCATCGCCTCGACGGTCGCGACCGCGACGTCGAAATCGCACCAGCCCTCCTTGGTGATCTTCTCGATCAGGTCCGCCATGCCGACGAAATCGGCGCCCGCCGCCTTCGCGGCCTCCGCCTGCTCGCCGCCCGCGAACACCGCCACCTTGACGGTCTTGCCCGAGCCGTTGGGGAGCTTGACGACGCCGCGCACGGCGGTATCGCCCTTCGTGAGCCCCTTGCCGAGGCAGAAGTAGACGTCCACCGTCTCGTCGAACTTCGCGCCGGGGTTCGCCTTGACGAACTTGACGGCCTCTTCGATGCTGACGGGCTTCTTGGGCGCCTTCTTCAGCGCGTTGAAATACTTCTTGCCGTGCTTCATTCGACCACCTCGATTCCCATGTTGCGCGCGGTGCCGGCGATCATGCGCACGGCGGCCTCGGCGTCTTCGGTGTTGAGGTCGGCCTTCTTCATCTCGACGATCTTGAGGAGCTGGGCCTTGGTGACCTTGCCGACCTTGTTCTTGTTGGGAACGCCGCTGCCCTTGGCGAGACCGGCTTCCTTCTTCAGGAGCACCGACGCCGGCGGCGACTTGAACTGCAGCGAGAAGCTGCGGTCCTGGTAGACCGTGATGATCACGGGGATGACGAGACCGGCGTCCTTCGCCGTCTTCGCGTTGAACTCCTTGCAGAACTGCATGATGTTGACACCTGCAGAACCCAAGGCGGGGCCGACGGGCGGTGCGGGGTTCGCAGCGCCGGCCGGGATTTGGAGCTTGACAACTCCAGTTACCTTCTTGGCCATTTGCCTTTACCTTTTTTCGTGCGGCTCCTCCCGGGGATCCCTCCCGGTGCGAACGGACCGCAAAACCTGCCGTTTACTTGGCTTCCTCGAAGATGTCCTGCACGGCCACCTTCTCGACCTGCCAGTATTCGACGTCGACTTGGACCTTGCGGTTGAAGATGTTGACCTCAACCTTGAGTTTGCCCTTGTCGGGATCCACCATTGAAACCTGGCCCGTCAAACCCATGAACGCGCCATCGGTAATCTTGACCGTCTCCTCGACGGCGAAATTGATCTTCGGACGCTCCGCCGCCGGCGCACCCGCCGGACGGTCGCTCAGAATCGCGTCCACTTCGCTCTGCTTCAGCGGCATCGGGCGGTCGCTGCCGACGAACCCGATCACGCCCGGCGTCTCGCGCAGGAACTGCCACGTGCGCTCGTAGATTGCCCGGCGGCCGCTCTCGTCCACGCCGCGCGCCTCGTCATACAGCGCCAGCTCGCACAGGAGGTAACCCGGGAACACGCGGCGGGTGACCGTGCGCTTCTTGCCGTCCTTCTTCTCGGTCACCTTCTCGGTCGGGATCACGCACCGGCCGATGTAGTCCTCCATCCGCTCGATCTTGACGCGCGCCTCGATCGACTTGTGCGCCTTGGACTCCTGGCCCGTGAGCGTGTGAAGGACAAACCACTGCTTTTCCATCGTCCGCCCCCCTTAGCCCTTGATCAGATTGAGGCAGAACTCAATCGCCTTGTCACACACGAGCGTCGTCACGGCAAGGATGAAAATGAACGAGATGACGACCAGCGTCGACTCCCAGAGCTCACGCTTGCCCGGCCAGGTGACGCGCTTCGCTTCCGCGCCCACGCCCGTCAGGTATTCCTTCGTCTTCTTTGCAACGTCCATCTTCTTCACTCCGTTGTTGGCAGGGTAGGAGGGAATCGAACCCCCATAGGCGGTTTTGGAGACCGCTGCACTGCCATTGTGCTACTACCCTAGTGTCTGGAAACTCACTTCGTTTCCTTGTGGGTCGTGCGCTTGCGGCAGCTCGGGCAGAACTTCACCTTCTCCAGACGCTCGGTCATCGTCTTCTTGTTCCGGGTCGAGGTGTAGTTCCGGCGCTTGCAGTCACCGCACGCCAAAATCGCAAGATCACGCATTGTCTTCTACTCTTCTTCGTCGGTCTTTCGTTCGAGCCCGCCCGCCGCCCCCGCCCGACCACTGGCAGGCCGGGGCTGACGGGCTGAGCATCTCACAGAAGACTGTTGTCTTTACTTGATGACGGTCGAGACCGTGCCGGCGCCGACGGTGCGGCCGCCTTCGCGGATCGCGAAACGCATCTTCTCTTCGAGCGCCACGGGAGCGATGAGCTTGACCGTGATCTCGACGTTGTCGCCCGGCATCACCATCTCGACGCCCTCGGGGAGCTGGATGTCGCCCGTCACGTCCGTCGTGCGGATGTAGAACTGGGGACGATAGCCCTTCATGAACGCCGTGTGGCGGCCGCCCTCTTCCTTCGTGAGGACGTAGACCTGGCCCTTGAACTCGGTGTGCGGGGTGATCGAACCCGGCTTCGCGAGCACCTGGCCGCGGCAGACGTCTTCCTTCTTCGTGCCACGCAGGAGCGTGCCGATGTTGTCGCCCGCCTGGCCCTGGTCGAGGAGCTTGCGGAACATCTCGACGCCGGTGACGGCCGTCTTCGCCGTCGGCTTGAGACCGACGATCTCGACTTCGTCGCCGACCTTGACGATGCCGCGCTCGACGCGACCGGTCACGACCGTGCCGCGGCCTTCGATCGAGAAGATGTCCTCGATCGGCATGAGGAACGGCTTGTCAAGCTCGCGCTGCGGCTCGGGGATGTAGGTGTCCAGCGCATCCATGAGCTCGGTGATGCATTTGCACGCCGGATCGTCGGCGCTGGCGGCCTGGGTGGCGGGATACGCCGCACCGCGGATCACGGGCGCGTTGTCGCCATCGTAGTCGTACTTGGAAAGGAGTTCGCGCACTTCCATCTCGACGAGGTCGAGCATCTCGGCGTCGTCGACGAGGTCGCACTTGTTAAGGAACACGACGATCTTCGGCACGCCGACCTGGCGGGCGAGAAGGACATGCTCGCGGGTCTGGGGCATC
>JAFPYE010000050.1 GCA_017412325.1 Kiritimatiellia bacterium
CCTACTTGAACGTGTACGCCATGCCGCCGCCGATGATGAGCGTGTCGACCTTGTTCAGGAGCGACTTGACGACCGCGAGCTTGTCGGACACCTTCGCGCCGCCGAGGATCGCCACGAACGGACGCACCGGGTTCTCCACCGCGTCGCCGAGGAACTTGATCTCCTTCTCCAGCAGGAAGCCCGAGACCGCCGGCTGCAGGTAGTCCGCCACGACCGCCGTCGAGGCGTGCGCGCGGTGCGCCGTGCCGAACGCGTCGTTGCAGTAGATGTCGCCGTAGCTCGCGAGCTTCTTGGCCATCTTCTGGCGGGACGCCTTGAGCTCCGCCTTCTTCGCCGCGAACTCCTCGTCCGTGAGGTGGATGCCCTTCTTCTCGTCGTCCTTCTTGACCTTGCCGTCTTCGGCCTTGTAGAAGCGGGTGTTCTCGAGGAGCGCGACTTCGCCCGGCTTCAGCGCCTTGACGACGTCGTCGGCAGCCATGCAGTCGGGCACGAACTTGACCTGCAGCCCGAGCTTCTCGGAAAGCGCCTCTGCAACGGGCTTGAGGGTGAACGCCGCGTTGTCGGGATTCGGCGCCGCGCCGAGCTTGCCGCCCTTCGGACGGCCGAGGTGCGACATCAGCACGAGCGAGCCGCCCTGTTCGAGAACATACTTGATCGACGGCAGCGCCGCGACGATACGCGTATCGTCGGTGATCTTGCCCGAGCCGTCCTTCGCCATCGGGACGTTGAAGTCGACGCGCATGAGAACGCGCTTGCCCTTGAGCTCAACGTCGCGGAGAGTCTTCTTTGCCATTTTCGTTTTCCTTTTTTTGTCTGGGGTAGGTTGAAATTTGCAAGGGCACCCAAGTTTCTGTCCTCGGATGCCCTTAGCCGTCACATTCCCGTGTGCCTTTTCGGTTTTACTTCGCTTCCGCCGCGGCGGCTGCGTTCATTTTGTTCAGCTTGAGCTGGGCACGGGACTTCTTGCGGTCGGCCGTGTTCTTGGAGATGATGCCCTTCTTCGCGGCCTTGTCGAGGCCCGAGACGAATTCCTTGAACTTCTTTTCCGCCTCTTCCTTGCTGCCGGCGTCGGCGGCCTTGAAGAGCTTCTTGTGCGCGTCGTGAAGCTTCGCCTTGCAGACGGAGTTGCGCTTGCGCGCCTTCTCGTTCTGGCGGTCACGTTTCCTGGCGGCGCGGCCGCCCTTGATATTAGCCATTTTTATCTATCCTTTTTGGGAATGTTCGCCGCATAGTCTATCACATTTCGCCCGCCCCGCGCAAGTGGGCATTTTTCCGCAACGGCGATCTTCCGCCGGGCCGCCGACGGGGATTACGCCAGGTTGCCAGAGGCGAACGACCAGTTGAGATGCCCGTCGACGACCGCCTTGACGTAGGCCGCGCGCTGGTTCTGCCAGTCGAGGTAGTAGGCATGCTCCCAAACGTCGATGACGAGGAGAGGCGTAACAAAGGGCTTCCCGCACGGCGTATCGGCGTTGGACGTCGATTCGACGACGAGCCGGCCGTCCTTCTGAAGCAGCCACGCCCAGCCGCTTCCAAAGCGCTTCACCGCCGCATCGGCGAGCGCGGCCTTGCAGGCGTCGAGCGAGCCGAAGGCCGCGTTGATCGCCGCGAGCAGTTCCGCCGACGGCTCGCCGCCCTTCCCCGCCGGCGCGAGCGACCGCCAGTAGAAGTCATGGTTCCAGATCTGCGCCGCGTTGTTGAAGATGGCGGCGTCCTTCAAGTCGTAAGAAGAGCTTATGATCGACTCCAGCGAACGGCCCTCATA
>JAFPYE010000051.1 GCA_017412325.1 Kiritimatiellia bacterium
ACGGGGCTCCACATCTGGGAAGACCACTTCTACCCCGAGATCATCGACCCCGAGACGCTCGAGCCCCTGCCCGACGGCGAGGTGGGCGAACTCGTCTTCACGACGATCACGCGCTGCGGCACGCCGATGATCCGCTACCGGACGCGCGACCTGACGCGCCTGCACACCGAAGTCTGCAAGTGCGGCCGCACGATGCGCGTCATGGACCGCATCTCGGCGCGTTCGGACGACATGCTCATCATCCACGGCGTCAACGTCTTCCCCGGCCAGATCGAGGCGGGGCTCCTGCGCGTGCCCGAAGTCGCGCCGCACTACCAAATCGTCCTCTCGTCCACCGACACGCTCGACCTCTTCGAGATCAAGGTCGAGGTCACGGCGGAGGCGTTTTCGGACAACATCCGCGCGCTCGAAAGCCTGCGCAAGCGCGTCCTCGACGCAGTGAAGTCCATCATCGGCCTCACGCCCCGGATCATCCTCGTCGCCCCCGGCACCCTGCCGCGCAGCGAGGGCAAGATCAAGCGCGTTATCGACAACCGCCGCAAATAAGAAGGAGAACGACCATGACCGTCCAGCAAATCAGCATCTTCCTCGAAAACAGGCCCGGCCAGCTCGCGGCCATCTGCCGCACGCTCGCGAAGGCGGGCGTCAACATCGTCACGCTCTCGCTCGCGGACACCGCCGACTTCGGCATCGTGCGCATGATCGTCGACGACCACGTCCGGGGCGCGAAGGTCCTGGCCGACGCGGGCTTCGCCGTGCGCGAGACCGAAGTCGTCACCGCGACCGTCCGGAACGAGCCGGGCGGCATGGCCGAACTCATGGAGAAGTTCGACGCCGCCGGGGTGGACATCGAGTATTCCTACGCCTACGCGCTCGGCAACGGGAAAGAGGCGATCCTCGTCTTCCGCTTCAAGGACAACGCCAAGGCGCTCGCCGCCCTCGGCTAACAAAAAAAACGGCGCGGCAGTTTGGCCGCGCCCGTTTTTTTTCGGCGACTGCCCGTCTCAGTCGGCGAGCGTAACCGCCGGCGCGAGCGTCTCGAAGTCGTCGGTCGAACCGGCATAGCCGGAGAGGACCTGCGCCAGCCCCGCCCGGACGCGCGGGAACTCCACGTTCAGCCAGAAGTCGAGCGCCGGTTTCTTGCGGTCGTACTTCTCGGCGGCCTTGACGAAGAGCGCGGCGACGACGAGCGCGATCGCGGCGTCGACGAGCTTGCGCGCCGACAGGTCGTGGTAGGTCTTTGCGTCGGCGCGGCCCTTCACGAATTCGATGGCCTCGTCGAGCTCCTTCAGGAGCGCCGCCATGCGCGGATGCGCGCCCTGCCAGTCCGCCGTGCCGAGGATGTCGGCGAGGACGTCGTGGACGAGCCCGCCCGTCACGCCCGCGATGGCCGCGACGACCTGGAGCTGCGAGGTGCCCTCGTAGATCGTCGTGATGCGGCTGTCGCGCAGGTAGCGCTCGCACGGATAGTCCTTCATGAAGCCCGAGCCGCCGAGCACCGCAATCGCGCCCTGCGCGTTGCGCATCGACAATTCCGAGCCGTAGTACTTCGCCATCGGCGTCAGCATCTTGTTGAACGCCGCATGCTGCTTGAGGCGCGCGCGCACGGCGGGCGCCTCGGGCGAGCCCTTGACGCTCTCGAACTTGCGGCCGAGCCCCGTTTCGAGATCGACGTTCTTGGCCGAGTAGTAGGTCAGGAGGCGCGACGCCTGGAGCTCGACCGACATCGTCGACATGAGCTCGCGCAGGGCGGGGAACGTGTCGATGGTGACGCCGAACTGCTTGCGGGCGGCGGCGTAGTCGCGGGCCGCGCGGTAGGCGGCCTCGGCGATGCCGGTGCCCTGCGCCGCAATGCCCATGCGCGCGCCGTTCATGAGCGCCATGACGTAGGTGATGAGGCCGCGCTTCCGCAGGCCGATCAGCTTCGCGGGTGCCTCGGTGAAGACCATTTCGCACGTGGGCGAGCCGTGGATGCCGAGCTTGTTCTCGAGGCGGCGCACCTTGACCCACGGGCCCTTCTCGACGAGGAGGCAGCTCAGGCCCCGGCCGTCGCTGAACTCGGGCTCCGTGCGGGCGAGGACGAGCAGCACCTCGCCGCAGCCGTTCGTGATGAAGCGCTTGACGCCGTTGACGCGCCAGACGCCGTCCTTGTCCTGGTAGGCGGA
>JAFPYE010000052.1 GCA_017412325.1 Kiritimatiellia bacterium
CGGTCTCGTTGCCGATCTTGTGCAGGCCGAGGGACTGGGCGGTGGCGATGTGGCTGTCCAGTCTGCCGTTGAGGCTCTTGACGAGCTTGATTCTAAGATTAGCCATGTTTCGTCCTCCTTAACCCTGAACTTCTTCAGGAGTCTTGCCCCGGACGGCGGCGACCTGAGCGGCGTCGCGCAGGGACTTGAGGCCTTCCATCGTGGCGGCGACAACGTTCGCGGGGTTGTTGGTGTTCAGGCACTTGGTACGGATATCGCCGATACCGGCAGCCTCAACGACTGCGCGGACAGCGCCGCCGGCGATGACGCCGGTGCCTTCCGGGGCGGGCTTGAGCAGCACGCGGCCGGCGCCGAAGCGCCCCAGGACCTCGTGGGGGATCGTCGTCCCGCTGAGCGTGATGGAAACGATGTTCTTCTTGGCGTCCTCGAGGCCCTTGCGGATGGCTTCGGAAACCTCGTTGGCCTTGCCCATGCCGAAGCCGACGCGGCCATTGCCGTCGCCCACTACGCACAGAGCGGAGAACTTCGCAACACGGCCGCCCTTGACGGTCTTGCTGACGCGGTTGAGGGATACGACCTTCTCAACAGAAAACTCGGAGGGAGCCTCTTCCCTGCTGCGGCGGTCACGTCTGTCATTGTTGTAAGCCATGATAGTTCCCCCTTCCTTAGAACTTCAGGCCGCCCTCGCGGGCGCCCTCAGCCAGAGCCTTGACACGGCCGTGATAGATATAACCGCCACGGTCGAACACGACTTCTTCGATGCCCTTCTGCAGAGCGCGCTCCGCGATCGCGGCACCGATCTTCTTGGCGGCTTCGATATTGCCGCCGTTGCCCTCAAAGGCTTTCTCCACGGTGGAGGCGGACACGAGGGTCTTGCCGGCCACGTCGTCGATCACCTGGGCATAGATGTTGTTTTCGCTGCGGAAAACGGACAGGCGGGGTCTCTCGGCGGTGCCGGAGATCTTGCCGCGCACACGGCTGTGGCGCTTGATGCGCTGTCCTCTGGTATCAGGTCTCTTAATCATTCAGGCATACCTCCGTTTACTTGGCACCGGTCTTGCCTTCTTTGCGGCGGATGACTTCGTAGTCATACTTCACGCCCTTGCCCTTGTAAGGCTCGGGAGGACGCTTGCCACGAACTTCAGCCGCAAACTGGCCGACCTTCTGCTTGTCGATACCCTTGATCACAATGTGGTTGGCATCGGGAACGTCGATCTGGATGTCCTCGGTCTCGGGCATGATGATCTGGTGGGAATAGCCCAGATTCATGACCAGGTTCTTGCCCTCCTTGGCGGCACGGTAGCCGACGCCGTTGATCTCGAGCTTCTTCTCGAAGCCGTTGGTCACGCCGACGACCATGTTGTCGATCAGGGTTCTGGTCAGACCGTGGAGAGAACGGTTCTCCTTGCTGTCATTGGGACGGGTAACGTGGATGACGCCTGCCTCGACGTTGACCTTCATCTGAGGCACCAGATCACGCTCGAGGGTACCCTTGGGGCCCTTGACGGTGATGTGGTTGTTCTCGCTGACAGTGATTTCGACACCGGCGGGAACGGTAATGGGAGCTCTACCGATTCTAGACATACTGCAGCCTCCTTACCAGACGAACGCAAGGACTTCGCCGCCAACATGCTCTTTGCGGGCCTGCTTGTCGGTCATGACGCCCTTGGAAGTGGAAACGATTGCGATGCCCAGGCCCTTGAGGACGCGGGGCAGCTCGTCGGCGCCGGCGTATACACGCAGGCCGGGCTTGCTCACGCGGCGGAGGCCCTGAATGGC
>JAFPYE010000053.1 GCA_017412325.1 Kiritimatiellia bacterium
CGTCCCCGTGCGCTCCAGCACGAAGAGCGCCACCGCCTCGCCCAGGTTGATGCCGTCGCGGTCGGGCGCCAGCGGGCGGCACCGCCCCTGCGCCAGCGCGCCAAGCGCATGAAAGCCGTTCATCGCAAACCGGCAGCGCCCGTCCACGCCGCCCGTCACCACCGCGTCGCAGACGCCGCGCGCGAGGAGCCGCCGCGCCGCGCCGAACGCCTTGGC
Organism: Kiritimatiellia bacterium; assembly: GCA_017412325.1. GTDB lineage: Bacteria > Verrucomicrobiota > Kiritimatiellia > RFP12 > UBA1067 > UBA1067. The sequence continues at coordinate 217 of JAFPYE010000053.1, forward strand.
CGCGCTCGAACAGGCCGTCGAGACCGTGTAGGCCGGCCCCGTCGTCCCCAGCAGTTCCTTGAGGTAGAGGGCGGGCGTGCCGAGCTCGATCATCGAAAAGTCCAGCGCGTCGGGCTTCGCCCCCGTGTCGATCCAGGCGTCCACGCATGCCTGCGCCTCGTCGATGCCCGTGTTGCTCGCGCCGAGGACGATGCCGAGGCGCTCCGGCGCAACCCGCGCGCGCACCGCGTCCAGTTCCGGGCCGAGCGACTCCACCGCGAGCTTCAGGAGCCGGCAGGCGCGCATGTTCCACTTCTTCTCCGCGATTTCGGGAAGGGCCGCGTCGATGCCGCCGAAGAAAATCGTTCGCCCGGGGATGTCGCCGCCGATCTCGCGCATCCCCGGCGCCGTGCCGCGCTGCAGGTTCGCGAGCGTTTCCGCGTTGCCGACGCCGAGCGCCGAGGCCGTCCAGAAACTCGTGATCGCCGCCGTCATCGCCTACCTGCCGGAAAGGAACTGCGTCGCGTCGGCCAGCGCGCGGTCGGTCAGCGCCGCGAGCACCCAGTCCTGCATCACGCCGCTGTCGGTCGCCGTCGCGGCGGCGGGGCTGAAGATCGGGATCGGCCCCCAGACGGCGGCGGCGTATTTCTGCGTGTAGTCGCGGTGCATCAGCACGCGCCCCGTCTTTGCGTCCGAAATCCGCAGCCGCGCGCTCCACGTCTCAGTGCCATAGTCGGCGGAGAGGAGCGAACAGAAGAGCCACAGGCATTGGACGAGCGTATCGTCCTCGCCCCGCATCGGCCCCGTGAACCGCACGTCGACGAGGTAGTCCGACTCGGCCAGCCCGACGACGAACCCCGCGTCCTCCAGCTTGTCCTGCGCCCGCTCGATGAACGCCGTCGTGACGTGCGTCTGCGGGATGTAGGACGTGGTCGAATACGTCTCGGGATGCACGCCCCCGTCGCGGAGGCGGCCGTGGCGGTCGCGGTAGACGCGTTCCTGCCACACCGTCTCGTAGCCGTAGACCGGCAGGTACGAGACGACCGTCGCCTCGAAGCCCGCGAGCTTGACGGACACCTCGCGGCCCTCGGGCGCGCGCGTCATCGCCACGTCGGGAAAGTCGCTCCGGTGCACGGTGAAGCACCCCGCGAGCAGCGCCGCGAGCGCCGTCGCCGCCATCTTGTCGAGCCGTCTCATTTGATCAGTTCCTCCGCCCTTCGCTTCGCCTGGTCCGCCACCTCGCGGTTGCCGAGCATCAGCTGGCACTTGCCGTATTCCGAAATGGCCGCCGCGTCCGTCGGCCGGATCGCGATCATCGCCTCGTAGCAGTGCGCCGCCGCCTTGACGTTTCCGACCTTCAGGAACGTCGCCGCGTTCACCGCGAGACTGTGGAGCCGCCCCAGGAGCAGCGTGTCGTGCGGGTTGTGCCGGAGCGCCGCCGCCCACTTGTCGAACGCCTGCGGCAGCTGCGCGCGGTCGCGCGCGAGGATGTTGCCCTCCAGCACCGTGCGCCGGTCGAACTGCACGCTGTGGAACTGCTGGCCGATCATCTCGTTGATGTCCGCGTCCACGTTGTCCGCGTCGATCCAGCCGATCGTCGGGATCTCCTGGGGCACCAGGAACTCGGGCCGGATCTCCTGCCGGAGGTCGCCGACCAGCGCAGGCATCACCTCCTCGCGCGTGCCGACGTAGTTTGCGAGGAGATCCGGCAGCGTCTCGCATTCCGCTTTTGCCAAGTCCGCGAACGCGCTCTCGCGCGAAAACACCTCCAGCATGTCGCCGAGGTCGCGCCGGACCGCCTTCTGACGCGCCGTCAGCACCCAGTCGTTCTCGCCCGGCATCCACAGGTGCACGTCCTCGCCCGGGATCGCCGCCAGCGCGCGCTTGAACGCGCCCGCCGTCATCTGCCGCACGTCGAAAAGCCACACGAGCTCGCCGTCGTCCGATACCTGCGCCGCGAGGCGCTTCCAATCCGGCTTCTCCGCGCCCGACACGACGACGATGTCCGTGCGCGGCACGTCCGCCGCGTTGGTGACGACCGCCAGTCCCGCATTCTCGAAGTAGCCCGCCAGCGCGCGTGCGCCGGCACCGACGAGCGTCACGTCGTCCGCTTCGGGCATCTCGACCAGCGCCGCGACCGTCGCCACGATCTTGACCGACTCGAAGCGGTATTCCTCAGGAAAGGCCGCCGGCGGCGCCGGACGCGACAGCCACCAGGCCGCCCCGCCGACCGCCGCGAGCACGAGGGCCGCGCCGACCGTCCACAGTTTCAACTTCACTTGACCGCCTCCCGGATTTCCGCGA
>JAFPYE010000054.1 GCA_017412325.1 Kiritimatiellia bacterium
AACCGGGGTTTCCCCGTCGGTTGTTATTTCTCCAGCACGCCCAGGAGGTCTTCCTCGCGCACGAGCTGCAGCTTCTTGTCGCCCAGCTTCACTTCCGTGCCGCCGTACTTCGGCAGCAGCACTTCGTCGCCGACCTTCACGTTGAACGGGATTTCCTTGTTCTCCTTGTCCACCTTCTTGCCGATGGCGAGCACCTTGCCCTTGATCGGCTTTTCCTTGGCGGCGTCGGGGATGTAGATGCCGCCGACCTTCTGTTCTTCTTCGACCGGTTCAACCAGAACGCGGTCACCGAGTGGTCTGATCTTCATTTTTTGTTGTTCCTTTCGGATTGTTAGTAGTTGAAATCATCACTTCATCGTGTAGTCGGCGTCGACAACGTCGTCGCCGGCTTTTCCGGATTTTCCGGATTCTCCGGAGCTTCCGGAGTTTCCGGAATCTCCGGGATTTCCGGGATTCGCTCCCGCGCCCGGCTGCGCGCCAGAGGCCTGGGCATGCGCGTACATCTCCTGCGCCACCGGCTCCATCGCCTTCATGAGGGCCTCTTCCTTCGCCTTGATGGCGGCGGTGTCCGTGCCCTTGAGGGCCTCCTTGAGGTCGTTCAGCGCGGATTCCACGGGGGCCTTCTTGTCGGCCGCGATCTTGTCGCCGGCGTCCTTGAGGGTCTTCTCCACCTGGAAGGCGAGGCCGTCCGCCTTGTTGCGGACCTCCGCGTCCTCGTGGCGCTTGGCGTCCTCGGCCGCGTGCATCTCGGCGTCCTTGCGCATCTTCTCGATTTCATCCTTCGAGAGGCCGCCCGCCGCCGTGATGGTGATCTTCTGCTCCTTGCCGGTGCCGAGGTCCTTCGCGGAGACGTTGAGGATGCCGTTCGCGTCGAGGTCGAACGTGACCTCGATCTGCGGCACGCCGCGCGGCGCGGGAGCGATGCCGCCGAGCTGGAACTTGCCCAGCGTCTTGTTGTAGGCCGCCATCTCACGCTCGCCCTGCAGGACGTGGATTTCAACAGAGGTCTGTCCGTCGGCTGCGGTGGAGAAGATCTGGCTCTTCTTGGTCGGGATGGTCGTGTTGCGGTCGATCAGACGGGTGAACACGCCGCCCATGGTCTCCAGACCCAGAGACAGCGGGGTGACGTCCAGAAGCAGCAGGCCCTTGACGTCGTCGCCCAGCACGCCGCCCTGAATGGCAGCGCCGACGGCAACGCACTCGTCGGGGTTGATGCCCTTGAAGCCTTCCTTGCCGGTGATGCCCTTAACGGCCTCCTGCACGGCGGGGATTCTCGTCGAGCCGCCGACCAGCAGGACCTTGCTGATGTCGCCGGCCTTCACGCCGGCGTCCGCCATCGCCTGACGGACGGGGCCCATGGTCGCTTCGACCAGATGGGCGGTCAGCTCGTTGAACTTCGCGCGCGTCAGGGTGACGTCCAGGTGCTTCGGACCGTTCGCGTCGGCGGTGATATACGGCAGGTTGATCGCCGTGCTCGTCACGCCGGACAGCTCGATCTTCGCCTTCTCCGCGGCTTCCTTCAGACGCTGCATCGCGCCCTTGTCGTTCGACAGGTCGATGCCCTCGGTCTTCTTGAACTCCGCGACGAGGTAATCCATGATGCACTTGTCGAAATCGTCGCCGCCGAGGTGGGTATTGCCGTTGGTGGCAAGGACTTCGATGATGCCGTCGCCGAGATCGAGGATGGACACGTCGAAGGTGCCGCCGCGAGGTCGTAGACCATGATCTTCTGCTCTTCTTCCTTGTCAACGCCATAGGCGAGCGCTGCTGCCGTCGGATCGTTGATGATACGCTTGACGTCCAGTCCCGCAATCTTGCCGGCGTCCTTGGTCGCCTGACGCTGCGCGTCGTTAAAG
>JAFPYE010000055.1 GCA_017412325.1 Kiritimatiellia bacterium
CGGACGAGCCGCGCTTCGACATCTGGGCGTCCATGGTGACCGCGAAGGAAGTCGGCGGCGACTTCTACGACTTCTACTTCACGGGGCCGGACCGCGTGCTCTTCCTCGTCGCCGACGTGAGCGGGAAGGGCGTCCCCGCCGCGATGTTCATGATGCGCGCGAAGACGCTGATCAAGAGCATTGCGCAGACGGGAAAGCCGCTCGCGCGCGTTTTCGAAGAGGCGAACGACGCGCTCTGCGAGGGCAATTCGTCCAACACCTTCGTGACCGTCTGGGCCGGCGAGCTGAACACGCGCACCGGGCGCGTCTCGTACGTGAACGCCGGGCACAATCCGCCGGTCGTGTGGCGCGGCGGCAGGGCGCAGATGCTGAAGTCGCGGCCCTCGCTCGTCCTGGGCGCGATGCCGGGGCTTCCCTACCGCGTCGAAGAATTCCAGCTCGCCCCGCAGGACACGATCTACCTCTATACGGACGGAATCGTCGAGCAGCCGGACGCGACAGGGGAGCTCTTTGGCGACGCGCGCCTCCTTCAGACGCTTGCCGGCTGCAGGGACACGCGCGACAACCTGCTTTCGACGGTGATGGACGAGGTGCGCCGCCATGCCGCGGGCACCGAACAGGCCGACGACTGCACACAGCTCGTCCTTCGCTACAACGGCGACGGCGGCCGGACGGCGGGAACGAACAACGGACAGGAAAAAGGAGACGACCATGGAAATTAAGACTCACACGGACGGAGCGACGCTGACGATCGCCGTCAGCGGACGCGTGGACACGGTGACGGCCCCCGAACTGGAGGCGGGCCTCAAGTTCGGCGACGCGACGCGCGTCGTGCTCGACCTCGCGGACGTGCCCTACATGAGCTCGGCGGGGCTGCGGCTGCTGCTGAGCGCCCACAAGACGATGCTCGCGAAGGGCGGCGAGCTCCAGATCGCCCGCGTGCCGCCCGCCGTGCGCGAGGTGCTCGATCTCACCGGGTTCTCCGGCATTCTCAATCTGGTTTAAAAGAACAACAAAAGAGGGTACAGACATGAGCGACATCAAGGAATCGATCAGGAAGTTTGAATCGGCCATCCTGGAGGACGGCAAGGTCGATCGCGCCGAGGCGCAGATCCTGCTCGCGTTCGCGCGTCCGCGCGCGGCGGAGAGCCCCGAGATGGCGGAGTTCGTGCAGCTCCTCGACGACGTGCTCGAGGACGGCGTCGTCACGGCAGAGGAGTCGCTGCGCATCGGCGCGTACCTGAAGTGGATGACGCGCGAGGCGGAGTCCGACGAGCCGGAGACGACGTTCCTCGGCCGCCTCTTCAGGCTGAAGCGCAACCGCACGACGGTCCGCACCGAGATCGTCGCGGGCGTGACGACGTTCATGACGATGGCGTACATCCTGGCCGTGAACCCGTCGATCCTCTCGACGGCCGGCATCCCGAAGGGCGGCGTCTTCGTGGCGACGGCGGTCGCGGCGGTCGTCGGCACGCTTCTCATGGCGGCCCTGTCGAACTACCCGTTCGTGCTCGCGCCGGGCATGGGGCTCAACGCCTTCCTGACGTTCGGCGTCGTGCTCGGCATGGGCTACAGCTGGCAGTTCGCGCTGCTCGCGGTCTTCGTGGAGGGACTCGTCTTCCTGGCGCTTTCGCTCACGCCGGTGCGCGAGGGGATCTTCAACGCGATCCCGATCTCGCTCAAGAAGGCGGTCGCGGCGGGCATCGGCCTCTTCATCTGCCTCATCGCGATGAAGACGGCGGGCGTCGTCGTCGACAACCCCGCGACGCTCGTGTCGATGGTCCGGTTCAACGAGGTGCCGTTCCACACGAACGGCATCTGCGCGGTGCTGGCGCTCCTGGGCACGCTCTTCACGGCATACCTGCTCGTCAAGCGCCTGAAGGGCGCGATCCTCTTCGGCATCCTCTTCACGTGGGGCCTCGGCATGGCGGCGCAGGCGACGGGCCTCTACACGCCCGATCCGGCGGCGGGCTTCTACTCGCTCTATCCCGACTTCTCGGTGAAGGGCCTCGCGCAGAACTTCTCCGAATTCGGCTCGACCGTCGGCGCGCTCTTCCGCGCCGACGGCTGGACGCACGCCGTGAAGGGCGAGGTCGTGGGCTCCGGCTGGTCGCTCGTCACGTCGCTTGACTTCTTCGTCGTGATGTTCGCGTTCTTCTTCGTCGATCTCTTCGACACGCTCGGCACGCTGATCGGCGTGTCGATGAAGGGCGGCTTCCTCGACAAGGAGGGCAAGCTCCCGCGCATCTCGGGCGCACTCTGCGCCGACTCGATCGCGACGAGCGTGGGCGCCGTATTCGGCACGTCCACCACGACGACGTTCGTCGAATCGGCCTCGGGCGTGATGGCGGGCGGCAAGACGGGCCTGACGGGCGTCACCTCCGCGGCGCTCTTCGCGGCGGCCATCGTCTTCGCGCCGGTCTTCCTCGCGATCCCCGGCTTCGCGACGGCGCCGGCCTTGATCGTCGTCGGCTACATGATGCTCTCCTCGTGCGCGGACATCGACTGGCGCGACGCGGGCGAGGCGGTGCCGGCGTTCCTGGCCGTGGCCGCCATGCCGTTCACCTACTCGATCTCGGACGGCATCATGTTCGGCGTCATCGCCTACACGGTCGTCAACGCCTGCGCCGGCAACTTCAAGCGCATCCACTGGATCATGTACATCCTGACCGCGCTCTTTGTCGCCAAATACGCGCTGATGTAAGGGGCCGATTCATGAAAAACCTCGAAAACTACGTCAAGGGCATCCCCGACTTCCCGAAGCCGGGCGTGCTCTTCCGCGACGTCACGGGGATCCTCGAATCCCCCGACGGCTTCCAGCTCGCGCTGGATCGGACGGTCGGCATTCTCGCCACCGTCGAATTCGACCTCGTGGCGGCCCCGGAGTCGCGCGGCTTCATCTTCGGCGCGGCGCTCGCCGACCGCTTCCGGACGGCGTTCGTCCCGATCCGCAAGCCGGGCAAGCTCCCGCGCGCGACGATTTCGGAAACATATGACCTCGAGTACGGGCAGGCGACCTTGCACATGCACACGGACGCCGTCAAGCCCGGCCAGAAGGTCGTGATCGTCGACGACCTCCTCGCGACGGGCGGCACGGCACTCGCGGCGGCGAAGCTCGTCGAGCGGCTGGGCGGCACGGTCGTCAAGATGATCTTCCCCCTCGAGCTGGAGGGGTTCAAGGCGCGCGACGGGCTGCTCAAGGGCTACGACGTCGACTCCCTCGTCCGGTATCCCGGGAAATAGGTCGGGGAGAGGGAAGCCAACAGGACATTTTCAACAAGACAAGAGATAGATAGGAAGGCACAACATGGCGGAACAAGAAAACGCAGGCAATTGGAGACTGTCGCAGCTGATCACGGCTGCGGAGAAGTTTACGTTTGCAGACGGTCGGGCGGACATCAACGAGGCGCGGGCGCTCATCGGCCTCGTCCATCCGTTCGCCTCGTCCGATCCGGATCTGGCGGGCTTTGAGAAGCTGCTGACGGCCATCGCCGAAGACGGCGTCGTCACGGGTGCGGAGTCCGCGGACCTCGCGGCGGCCATCGCCCGCCTGCGCGACAAGTACCGGGCTTCCGACGCCGTCTACGACGCGCGGACGCTCGGGCTGGCGAAGATGGGCGTCCTCGGCGTCCAGCACATGTTCGCGATGTTCGGCGCGACGATCCTCGTGCCGATTCTGACGGGGCTCTCGCCGAGCGCCACGCTCCTCTGGGCGGGCCTGGGCACGCTCCTCTTCCACCTCGTCACCCAGCGGCTGGTGCCCGCGTTCCTCGGCTCCTCCTTCGCCTACCTCGCGGGCTACTTCGCGCTGGCGGGCATGGCGGGCGGCGCGAACTTCGCCGACTGCGACAAGCACGCGATGCTCCAGTACGCCTGCCTCGGCGTCGCGGCGTCCACGCTCCTCTACTTCATCGTGGCGGGCTTCGTCAAGGCGTGCGGCGTGAAGACGGTGATGAAGTTCTTCCCGCCCGTCGTGACGGGGCCGATCATCGTCGGCATCGGGCTCGTGCTCGCGCCGGTCGCGGTCAACAGCTGCGGCACGTGCTGGCCGGTCGCGCTCGTCGCCATCGTGACGGTGCTCGCGTTCTCGATCTTCGCGCGCGGCATGTTCAAGATCATCCCGATCCTGATGGGCGTCGTCTGCTCCTACGTCGTGGCCGTCCTCCTCGGCAAGGCCGGCGGGTGCGCGGCGATCGACTACTCGGCCGTCGCGAACGCGGCCTGGATCGGCCTGCCGGTCAAGATGTCCGACACCGTCTTCCCGCTGCTCGCGCACCCCGACTGGGGCCGCATCGCCAGCGCCGTCCTCATCGTCTTCCCGCTCGCGTTCGCGACGATCATGGAGCACGTCGGCGACGTCTCGGCGATCAGCTCGACCGTCAAGCGCAACTTCTTCGAGCGCCCCGGCCTCCACCGCACGATGCTCGGCGACGGCCTCGCGACGCTCCTCGCCTCGCTCTTCGGCGCGCCCGCGAACACGACCTACGGCGAGAACACGGGCGTCCTGTCGCTTTCCAAGGTCTACGACCCGCGCGTCATCCGCATCGCCGCGTGCCTGGCGATCCTTCTGTCGTTCTGCCCGAAGTTCTCGGCGTTCATCGGCACGATTCCGGCGGCGACGATCGGCGGCGTCAGCTTCATCCTCTACGGGATGATCTCGGCGGTGGGCGTGCGCAACCTCGTTGAAAGCCAGGTGGACCTCGGCAAGTCGCGCAACATGCTGATCGCGGCGCTCATCCTCGTCCTGACGCTCGGCATCACGTTCTCGAAGGGCGGCGCGCTCGCGTTCGCCGTCGGCTCCGTGAAGATCTCGCTCTCGGGCCTCGCCGTCGGCGCGCTCATGGGCATCGTGCTCAACGCCATCCTGCCGGGCAAGGACTTCGCCTTCTCGGAGACGGCGCCGACGATCAAGGACGCCGACCGCTTCGGCGGCCCGAAGCCGGAGTAAGCCGCCATGCTCTACTACCTGTCGAACTGGCTGACGCCCTGGTGGGGGCCGTTCCGCCTCTTCCAGTCCCACGCCTTGCTGCTGGCGGGCGGCACGTTCTGCGCCGCCCTCCTGAGCGCGGCGCTGTTGCCGCGCCTGTGGGACCGGCTGCCGCGCGACCACGGCAAGGCGATCCTGAAGGACATGGGCGGCATGAAATCGGCGGGAAAGCCGACGGGCGCGGGCTTCTACGTGACGCTGATCGCGCTGCCGGTCATCCTCGTCTTCGCGCCGCTGCGCGTCTGGGACTTCGCCGCCGTCGTCGCGCTCTACGCCGCGATGGTGTTCGGCTACCTCGACGACCGCAGCGCCGTGCCGTGGGGCGAACTCAAGAAGGGGCTCCTGGACGCCGTCGTCTCCATCGCGATCGCGCTCTTCATCTTCCTCGGCCACGCCGAGTCGATCGACGGCCACGCCGGGCGCTACATGATCACATGGGCGCCGTTCGTGAAGGACATCGTCTACGTCAACGCGTGGCTCTACGTGCCGTGCGCGGCGTTCCTCCTCTGGTTCGTGATGAACGCGACCAACTGCTCGGACGGCGTGGACGGCCTCGCGGGGTCGTTGACGGAGATCACGCTCGTCATGCTCGCGGTCATCCTCTACGTCGTCGTCGGCTACCGCCCCGTCGCGCACTACTTCCTCATCCCCGTCTACGCCGAGGCCGCGCGCTGGGCCATCGTCGTGATGATCGTCGCGGGCGCGTTCGGCGGCTACCTCTGGTTCAACGCGGAGCCCTCGCGCATCCTGATGGGCGACGCGGGCAGCCGCTTCCTCGGCATCCTCGTCGCGACCGCGTGCCTCATGACGGGCAATCCGTTCATCGTCCTCGCGCTCGCGCCCATCGTCCTCGTCAACGGCGGCGGCGGCCTCGGCAAGCTCGTCCTGCTGCGCGTCGCGAAGCGGCTCGGCTTCCAGATCGGCGAGGAGAGCGTCATCAAGCGCATCCGCTTCCCGCTCCACGACCACTGCAAGAAGAACCTCGGCTGGTCGAACGCGCAGGTGCTGATGCGCTTCGTGCTCCTGCAGCTGATCGTCATGCCGATCCTGCTCATCCTCCTCCTGAAGATCCGCTGACGGACGACGCTCCATGCTCTTTGTCTCGATCCTGCTGCTTGCATTGACGCGCGCCGAGGTGCTCGAGCGCTTCAAGGCGGCGCCCATCACGAAGGTGGACGGGCTCGTGCGCGTCGTCGCCGACTGCCCCGCCGACATGCGCCGCGAATTCCAGGAGCCGGTCGCCTCGTTCGTCGCCGACGTCTGCCGGACGCTCTACCGCGCGGACAATGCGCGCGCGCGCAAGTTCGCCGCGCCCGGCATCGTCGTCTACGTCGGCGACGTGCGCACGAACGTGGCCGAGGTCGTCGTGAAGCCCAAGACGCGCGCGGACGGCACGGTCTTCACGCGCATCTACCTGCCCGCGCCGGCCTATTCCGACGTGGCGAAGCTGCGCCGCGAGACGGTCAAGGCGTTCTATCTCGCCGTGAAGGGCGAGGCGATCGACGACGCGGCGGCGGAGAAGGCGCTCCGGACCGCCGATCCCGCGCTGCGCATCGCCGACGAGTATGCGGCCATCGCCAACTGGCTCGACGGCGGCCCGTCGGAGGGGGACGACGAGCGGTATCTCGAAATGATGCGCTCGGTGCTGGACCCCGGCGTCGCCTACAAGCCGGACGTGTTGCGCTTCGCCTCGCGTCTCTTCTTCTACCCCGAGGTCTACGGCGCGCCGTTCTGCGGGCGATACGACGCGTGCACATTCCGCGACGCCATCGCGCTTGCCGCGCACGACGTGCGCATCCGGTTCCTCGCGCTCGCCAAGTCGTCGCAGGTCGTCGCCTGGGGCGGCGGGCATGGCGACGGGCTGCTGGCCGCGGCGGAGGCCTATTCGGCGTTCCTGCGCGAACTCGCAGCCTTCCAGAAGACGCCCGACGAACTGCGCGCGCTGCTGGACGCGGCCGACGCGAAACTCCAGGCCGCCTTTGACGCCGCCCGCTAAGGAATCGAACACGATGCTGGACTTCAAGAACATTTCGGTTCACTACGGGCACCAGGACGTGCTGACGGGCGTGACGTTCCGCGTCAACAAGGGCGACCGCGTCGGCGTGGTCGGGCCGAACGGCAGCGGCAAGTCGACGCTCTTCAAGATCGTCCTCGGCGAGATGTCGACCGACACGGGCGAGCTGATCGTCGAGGGGAACCCGCGCATCGGCTGGACGCGGCAGAACCCCGCGCCCGACAACGCGGGCGAGACGCTGCTGGAATACGCGCTGCGCGGCATCCCGGGCCTGAGCGAGATGGAAGCGCGGATGCGCGAGCTGGAGGACCTGCTCGCCGCGCCGGACGCAACGGACGCCGCGAGCGCGAAGGCGCTGGCGGAGCTGGGCGAGCTCCAGACGAAGTTCGAGCACCTGGGCGGCTACGACATCGAAACGCGCGTGAAGGTGGCGTTGGGCGGCCTCGGGTTCGCGGTGGAGGAGTTCGCGAAGCCGTTCGCGTCGTTTTCGGGCGGCTGGCGGATGCGCGCGGAACTGTCGCGCGTCCTGGCGTCGAAGCCCGATTTGCTGCTCCTCGACGAACCGAGCAACTACCTCGACCTGCCCGCCGTCGACTGGTTGCAGAAATTCCTGAAGGCCTATGACGGCACGCTGATGCTCATTTCGCACGACCGCTACCTGCTACGGACGCTCACGAACCTCATCGTCGAAGTCGACGCGGGCACGGCGACGCGCTACGAGGGCGACCTCGACTGGTACCTGACCGAACGCGAGGTGCGCTACGAGCACCTGAAGGCGGCGAAGGAGAACCAGGACCACCACCGCGAGCAGCTCCAGCGGTTCGTCGACCGGTTCCGCGCGCAGGCGACGAAGGCGGCGCAGGCGCAGAGCCGCCAGAAGATGATCGACAAGCTCGACGAGGCGCGGATCGTGCTGCCGAAGCGCTACACGCAGTCGGGGCGGCTGCGGCTCGCCGAACCGCCGCCGAGCGGCATCGAGATGTTCCGGTGCGAGGACCTGGGCTTCAGCTACGACGGCGAACGGTTCGTCTTCCGCAAGCTCAACTTCAACATTTCGCGCGGCGACAAGGTGGCGCTGATCGGCTACAACGGCCTCGGCAAGACGACGCTGATGCGCATTCTCGCGGGGACGCGGCAGCCGACCGAGGGCAAGGCGGTGCTCGGGCACAACGTCGTGCCCGGCTACCTCTCGCAGGAGTTCGCCGAGACGATCCCGCCGGACGTCAGCGTCTACCGCAACGCGAAGAACGCGTGGGACGCGCACGGCGGCGGGCCGGAAAAGGCGTTCCGCAACCAGCTCGGCGCGTTCGGGTTCGACGAGAACGACGTGGAGAAGCCGGCGGGGGTGCTTTCGGGCGGCGAAAAGATCCGCCTCGCGTTCCTGCGCCTCTTCCTGACCGCGCCGAACTTCCTCCTGCTGGACGAGCCGACGACGCACCTCGACCTGGACGGGCGGCGGCTGTTGCAGGATGCGCTCCAGAAATACAAGGGGACGATCCTCCTCGTCTCGCACGACATCGACTTTGTGCGCGCGACGGCGACGAGCATCCTGGAGATCACGCGCGCGGGCATCCGGCAGTATCCCGGCGGTTACGACTACTATTGCGAGAAGAAGGCGCAGGAGGCGGCGACGGGCGGTGCCGCGCGCGGAGACGTCGAGACGCCGAGAGGTTCCGCAGGGACTGCCAAGGCCGCAACCCGCGGCGCGGCCGACGGGCCGACGCTGTCCAAGAAGGAACTGCGGCAGCAGCGGGCCGCCGAGCGCGCGAAGATCGCGCCGAAGGTGAAGGAGCTCAAGAAGCGCATCGAGACGGCCGAGCGGAAGATCGACGAATTGCAGGCGGCGCTGGACGCGGCGAGCGCGGAGCTCTTCAATCCGACGCCGACGACGGACTTTGCGGAGGCGAACCGCACGGTGCGCACGCTCCAGTTCGAGATCGACCGCTACACGTCGGAATGGGAGACGGCCTCGCTTGAACTGGAGGAGCTGACAAGCGACGACGGGTCGAAAA
>JAFPYE010000056.1 GCA_017412325.1 Kiritimatiellia bacterium
AAGAAGGACTGGCGCGGCGGCCGCGGCATCCTCGAGAACATGATCCCGTCCTCGACGGGCGCGGCGAAGGCCGTCGGCAAGGTTCTCCCGGCGCTCAACGGCAAGCTCACGGGCATGTCGGTCCGCGTCCCGACCTCCGACGTCTCGTTCGTGGACCTCACGGTCGAGCTCGAGAAGGCGGCGACCTACGAGGAGATCTGCGCGGCGATGAAGGCGGCGAGCGAGGGCGAGCTCAAGGGCGTCCTGGGCTACACCGACGAGGCGGTCGTCTCGACCGACTTCCGCGGCGACGCGCGCACGTCGATCTTCGACGTCAAGGCGGGCATCCAGCTCGACCCGACGTTCGTCAAGGTCTGCTCGTGGTATGACAACGAGTGGGGCTACTCGAACAAGGTCCTCGAGATGGTCCGCGTCATCGCGAAGTAAAATTCGCGGGGACGACCCAAGGGAACGGAGGGAGCGGCACGCCGCTCCCTCCTCCTTTTTTTGAAATTCCCCCTTGCGCGATTCGGTTTCAAATAGTATACTAACGACATCATGAGTTTAAGGTTCAATCCGATGAATGTGAAATCCAAGACCATTTGGCGCGCGTCGGGCGTCGCGCTCGCGCTGCTCGCCGCGCCGTGCGCGCTCGCGCAGGAGGGCGAAGCCCCGGCCGAGGCCGCGCCCGCCGCCGAGGAGAACAAGGTCGACGAGGCGCTGCAGACCGAAATCCGCTACGTCGAGGCGCTGATCGACTGCGGCTTCCCGGACTTCGCCGAGCCCGTCATCGCGGCGACGAAGAAGAAGTGGCCCGAGTCCGAGGCGATGTTCTTCGCCATCGAGATCCGCGGGCTCCTCTCGCTCCAGAAGTTCGACGAGGCGCAGGCCAAGATCGCCGCGCTCCCCGACCGCAAGGGCTCGAAATACTGGGCGGCGCGGCTGGAGGTGGCCAACAACTTCTTCGCGCGCGGCAACCAGGCGGAGTGCTCCAAGATCTACGACGAGTTCTTCAAGACGTTTTCCGACTTCAACAAGCTGCCGAAGGAACTGAAGGAGTTCTACCGGAACGCCTGCTACGCGTGGGGCCAGATCCTCGTCGGCGACAAGCGCTTCGACGAGGCGGTCAAGGTCTACGCGAACCTCCTCAAGCTCATCAACAAGCGCGGCAGCGACGAGGAGGCGGCCACGTGGTGCAACGTGGCGTGCGAGACGGCCGAGATGTACCTCCACCTCGCGAACGGCAAGCCGGACCCGAAGTCGCGCGCGCCGTTCCTCGACCCCGCGAAGAAGATCGTCGACCAGCTCCTGTGGGAGCAGGGCCAGCCCGTCTACTTCGGCCGCGCCATCGCGATGAAGGCCAACATCGAGCTCCTGAAGGGCGACGTCGCCAAGGCGCAGGGCACGATCGACGACTACATGGACCAGCTGGCCGACCTGCATGAGCAGCTCGTCGCCGCCGATCCGGACGGCCGCCTGGGGGCGCTGCGCCTCTCGCCGATGCCGCTGTGCCGCTACATGCTCGCCGACATGCTCTGGAAGGAGGCGCAGGACGAGGCCAAGAAGCCGAAGCGGGACGACGAGCGCGTCAAGGCGCTCCTCTTCGGCGAGAAGCTCAAGTCGGGCAAGCGCAACGGCGCGGGCGCGTTCAACCACGCGCTCAACGTCTTCGTCAAGTACCCCGAGTCCACGTGGGCGGCGGCGGCGGGCGAGATGAGCGAGGCGATCCGCGAATTCGCCGAGAAGACCTACGACGCCAAGATCAAGACGAACATCACGTCCGAGCAGATGGCGAAGGTGCGCGCGATGCAGTTCCAGAGCGCGGGCGCGAAGCTCGCCGAGGGCGACTACGAGGGCGCGATCGCGGACTACCTCGACGTGCTCGCGCGCTTCCCCGAGGTCAAGGAGTCGGTTGGCGCCCTCGAGCGCCTCGTCGACGCGCACCTGGGGCTCATCGTCCGCAAGAAGGGGACGGCCGACCAGCTGGAGGCCTGGCGCATGGACGCGGACGCCATCGAGGGCTACCTCGCCGAGCGGTTCGCGGGCCACAAGGACCGCGCGATCATGACCGAGGCCGGCGACGCGACGCTGCGCGTGGCGGGCAAGGAGAAG
This sequence comes from Kiritimatiellia bacterium, assembly GCA_017412325.1. Lineage (GTDB taxonomy): Bacteria > Verrucomicrobiota > Kiritimatiellia > RFP12 > UBA1067 > UBA1067. The sequence continues at coordinate 2,092 of JAFPYE010000056.1, forward strand.
GAGCGCGGCGAGATCGCGCGCGCCGACGCGCTCTACAAGGCGTTCCTCACGAACTACCGTGCGCACGTGAACGCGCCGACGACGGCGGCGGCGATGGCGGGCGAGGCCCAGCGCGCCGAGAAGTGGGAGGACGCGCTCGCCCTCTACGAGATCGTCGACAAGTACTACAAGAAGTCGCAGTACTACGCGACCGCGCTCATCCAGATGTCGGCCTGCCACGAGAAGCTCGGCAACCGCGCGGCGGCCATCGAGGCGCTCAAGCGCTACTGCGAGGTCGAGACGGCGCCGCTCAAGAAGACGCAGTCGCAGATGCAGCTGGCGATGCTCTACCAGAAGAACGGGCTCGACATCTTCAAGTCGGCGGAGACGAACGAGACGGAAGAGGCCGTCAACAAGCAGCTCGCGGCGGGCAGCGCGCAGATCATCCGCGGCATCCAGCAGTTCACGGACTTCGCGAAGACGGCGGACGAGAAGCTGAACGACCCGAGCGTGCCGGCCAAGGAGAAGGCGCAGTACGCGAAGCTGAAGGAAGGCGCACTCTATCTCGCGGGCGACTGCTGGGGCCGTCTCACCAAGCCGGCTGCCAAGCTCGAGGCCTTCCGCAAGCGCGCGGTCGCGGCGCTCGAGGAGTACGTCAAGCAGTATCCGCAGGGCCAGTACGCGAAGGCGGCCTACGTGAGGCTCGGCACCTTCTACACCGCGCTCGGCGACGTGGAGGGGTCGAAGACCGCGCTGGACCGCCTCGCCAGGGAGTTCCCGGACGCGAAGGAGACGAAGGACGCCAAGCCGCGTCTCGCCAAGAGCCTGATCGAGATGGGCATGCGCAAGGAAGGGACCGAGATCTACGCCGAGATGCTGCGGCTTGACGGCAACTACACGGCCAGCCAGTTCGTGAACGCGGGCGAGGCGCTGATCGAGGCGCGTAGCTGGGACCTCGCGGACCAGGCGTTCGAGAAGGCCATCGCCAAGGCGGGCGCGAACCAGCCCTCGACCGTCGCCAAGGCGCGCATCGGCAAGGCGAAGGCGCTCTTCAAGCAGGGCCCGAACTCGTATGCCGAGGCGCGCAACCAGATCGACGACTTCCTGGCGGACGAGAAGATGTCGAAGCTCGGCATCGCGGCGGACGCGAACCTGCTCCTCGTCGAGATCGCCTCCGAGCAGGGCCGCACCGAGAAGGACGACAACTTGCGCAAGAAGCACTTCGGCGCGGCGGTCGGCGCGGTCAAGAAGCTGCGCGGCTACTGGAAGAACAAGCCGCAGGAGGAGCAGGACACGATCGACCTGATGAGCGCGGACGTGGTCATCCGCCGCATGACCGCCGAAGACGCGATGGAGCTGAAGGAGCAGGCGCAGGAGTCGTGCGCGCGCGCGGCCTCGATGCTCCAGACGTTCCTGCAGTCGCGCGGCGTGACGGAGTCGAACCCGATCGACAAGATGACGGCGGGCCAGCTCAAGAACCTCGAGCGCTGCTACGCGACGATGGTGCCGCTCTTCTCGCGGCTGGGCGACGACCACGCCAAGAACGTGCTGAAGTTCGGCCAGGAGTACCTCAAGTACTTCCCGAACGGCAAGGCGCGCACGGACGTGCTGAACTGCATCAACCGCGCGAAGTCGTCGGGCGCGACGCTGGACGGTGCCGACGAGACGCCGCCCGCGCCTGTTGCGGAGGAGGAGGAACCCGTTGCGGCGGAGCCCGCGCCCGCGGAGGAGGCGGCTCCGGCCGAGGAGGCGGCGGAATAATCACGCGACCAGTCCCTTTAACAACTGAACAACCCAACCAATTTCAAGGAGAATAACGAAATGAAAAAACTCATCATGGCGATGGCAATCCTGCTCGCGGCTTCGTCCGTCTGGGCAATCCAGGGCACGATCAAGACGGCCACGGACACGAAGAAGGGCGACATCAAGTGGCAGAGCCGCGCGAAGTCCTATCTGGTGACGGTGAAGACCAAGGGCGGCGGCGACGTCAACGCCGAATATCCGCTCGACAAAGTGGAGGAGCTGGACATCGAAAAACCCGCCAGCTTCGACAAGCTCGTGCAGATGGTGTCGAGCGGCCAGGGCGTGCAGGCGATCGCAGGGCTCACCAAGATCGTCGCCGACTACAAGATGCTCGTCTGGGACAAGCCGGCGGGCCGCTATCTCGTGGAGGCCTACCTCGCGGCGAACAATGCGCAGAAGGCGTTCGACACGGCGCAGACGATCATCGCCGACGACAAGTCCGCCGCGTGGTCGGGCGACCTCGCCCCCGCCTACTGGCAGGCGCTCCTGAAGCTCGGCAAGCAGCAGCAGCTCGACAACTGCCTCCGCAAGGCGGCGACGTCGGGCGACCGCCTGTCCAGCGCGGCGGCGCTGTCGATGCGCGGCGACATGATCCTCCAGGCCGAGGGCGACAGCCCCGACACCTACCGCAAGGCGCTGACGGACGCCTACCTGCGCGTGGCGCTCCTCTACACCGACGAGGCGTGCAAGCCGGCGCGCCAGACCGCGCTCCTGAAGGCGGCGCAGTGCTTCGACAAGCTCGGCATGGCCTCGCGCGCCGAAGGCCTGCGCAACCAGGCGAAGGCGCTCTAAATCTTGAAAACCCACACAACACTCAAACCAATCAACCCCAACCCCCACCAAGGAACAAACAAAATGAACAAGTTCAAGAAATCGCTGATGGCTCTCATGATCGTTGTCGGAACCTGCACGGCCCCCGTTGCGGCGCTGAGCTCGTTCGGACAGGAACTGGAAGGCGCGGACGGCCAAGTCGTCGACGCCAACACCAAGACCAACTCGTCCAAGAAGGGCGGCGGCTTCTACGATATCGTCTTCGGGTCGGGCACGGTCGGCATGCTGCTCTGGTTCGCGCTCTTCGGCGACGGCATGCTCGCGATCTACTTCTCGATCGACTGCATGATCATGATCAAGCCGGAGAAGCTGATGCCGGCGAAGCTGATCGACAAGGTCCAGGAGGCGATGGGCCAGGGCGACGTCGTGGCGGCGATGGAGGCGTGCCAGAACACGCCGAGCGCCATGTCCAACATCCTGACCGCCGCGTTCCAGCACGTCGAGGAGGGCTTCGACGTCATCCAGGAGGCGGTGAACGCGGCCTCGGACCTCGAACAGGAAAAGATGATGCAGCGCCTCAACTGGGTGTCGGTCTGTGGCAACCTGGGCCCGTCGCTCGGCCTGCTCGGCACGGTGCAAGGCATGATTCTGACGTTCCAGGCGCTCGCGTCGGGCGGCGCCGGCGACGCGGCCGCGCTCGCGAGCTCGATCGGCCAGGCGCTCTGGACGACGGCGGGCGGCCTCGTCGTGTCGATCCCGTCCATCACCGCGTTCTATTCGCTCCGGAACAACGCCAACCGCCTCATCCTGCGCATGACCGCCGTGACGATGGAGTTCCTGAACGGCCTTCGGAACGTCTCGGTCGAGGGCGAAGAAGCCGTCGCCGAAGCCTGATTCCCGGACGCTGACACCGAATGAGGTGAACCCATGGGAAGAAGGCCACAGGAAAATCCAGCGCTGGACATGACGCCGATGATCGACGTCGTGTTCGAGCTCATCATCTTCTTCGTCGTCACGCTCACGGAGGCGCAGAAGAAGGATGAGACGATCGAGCTGGAGGACGGGCAGCACGGCGTGGTGCTCACGCCGGACGAGCTGCCCGCGCAGCACATGCAGATCGACGTCGCCAAGAGCGGACGCATTTCGATGGGCAACGTCACGCTCCTCCCCGACGAGATCCACCGCCGGGTGAAGGAAAAGAAGGCGCGCTGGGGCGAGTTCCCCATCCTCATCCGCGCCGACTTCGAGACCCCGCACGCCGCCGTGCACCGCGTGATGGACGCGTGCACCTCGGCGGGCATCTGGAAGCTGTCGTTCATGGCGATCGGCGAGGACAAGACCCATGAGCGCAAGCGCATCAAGAAAGTGAGGAAGTGACATGGGCCGCCGGCCACAGGAAAACCCCGCGCTGGACATGACGCCGATGATCGACGTCGTGTTCGAGCTCATCATCTTCTTCGTCGTCACCATCAAGCAGGAGGACCTCTACACGCGGCTGAACGTCAACCGTCCGGCGGCGGCGGGCTCCTCCTCCTCTTCGTCCGACGACATCTCTGTCAAGATCGACATCGGCCGCCGCATCGACGGCAACGCCCAGGGCGTCATCCTCTACAACAAGCGCGAGGTCAGCCGCCACGAGCTGGACCAGAACCTGAGGGAGATCGCCCATACGTCGACCAAGACGCCGATCATCGTCACGTGCGAGGATTCGAGCCCCCACAAGGCGCTCGTCGACGTGCTGGACATCTGCTACAAGAACAAGCTCTACAGCGTGAGCGTGTTCTCCATGTAACGAAAGGAGCTGTCCATGAGCGAAGAAATGGAAATGGAAGAAGAGGTCGTCATCGACCTTGAGGAGATCAGGAAGAAATACGAGGACAAGGGCTTCTTCCGTCGGCTGGCCGACATGTGCGTCGGCCTCGGCAAGCCGCACAACACGCGCGAATACAAGCTGGCGCGCATCGAGGTCCAGCGCCTGATGGCGCCGCTGATCGCGATTCTCGCGGTCGTGCTCTTTGTCGGCGCGCTCATCGTCATCACCGCCGTGACGGGCCAGAAGAAAGAGGTCATCGAAGTCCAGATCGCCGAAGTCGAGGAGGACGTCACGGAGCTGGAGGAGCAGGTGGACGAAGAGCCGCCGGACGACATCGAGCCGCCGCCGATGGAGGACGTGGAGATCATGGTCGACACGCCGACGCCGGGGCCCGTCTCCGAAATCACGCCGGTCGCGGCGCCGCCCGCCACGCAGGTGTCGGTCAAGCCCGCGCCGCAGGATACGGTGGCGTTCGTCGATTCGCCCGTCAAGATGAAGTCGATGACGGGCTCGCGCACGCCCGGCTCCATTGGCTTGATGACGAAGGGCGGCGACGGCTACGGCGACGCGATCACCGAAGCGACGGTCATGAAGTGCCTGTGGTGGCTCAAGGCCAAGCAGGACAAGGACGGCTCCTGGGGCGGCGGCTCGTCGCGCCTCGCCAACACTGCGCTCGCAATGCTGACCTTCCTCGCGCACGGCGAATTCCCCGGCTCGCCCTCGCCCTATCGGAAGGACTTCGGCCCCGTGGTCGAAAAGGGCGTCCAGTGGCTCGTCGACGCGCTCATCCCGCCGACCTCGCAGGCACCGGCCAAGATGAAGGGCGCGGACGGCAACGAATACGCCTTTCTCATCGCGACGTACGCGCTGTGCGAGGCCTACGGCATGACGAAGAACCCCAACTGCAAGGAAACGGCGATGGTCACCTTGAAGCGTATCATCGACGGACAGTCGCCGACGGG
>JAFPYE010000007.1 GCA_017412325.1 Kiritimatiellia bacterium
AAGCCCGTGCCCGTCAGCTTGCCCGAAAGCCCCAGGTTCGTGCGCACGCGGTTCGACAGCTCGTTCATCATGGCCCAGTAGACGGTGTACCAGCCCGCGATCACGTTCGCGCGCGCGTTCGACGACTGGCGGCGGCCCGTGACCACCGTCTCACCGTCGCACAGCGCGTCGTTCACCGCGTCGAGCCAGTTGTCGGCGGCGATGTTGTCGGCGTCGAAGACCGCGATCGCGTCAAAGCCGCCGCGCGCGCGGACGCGTTCGATGCCCCACGCGAGCACGTCGCCCTTGCCGGCGCTCGGCGTCGTCTTCTCCCAGACGGTCGCGCCCGCCGCGCGCGCCACCGCCGCCGTCGCGTCCGTGCAGTTGTCCGCGAGCACGATCGTCTCGCGGCGGTCGGCGGGATACTTGCCCATGGCAAGACTCTTGACCGGGAGCCGGATCACCCGCTCTTCGTTGCGCGCGCAGACGAGCACCGCGAAGCGCAGCTTTTCCGCCGCCGGCGGGTGACGGCGTTCGCGCCGCACGAGCCCGAGCAGCACCAGCAGCGTCGACCACAGGAAAACGCCGCTCAGCGCGCAGCAGAGCAGATCGAAGACGAATGCCGCCGTGGGGTGGGCCATTGCGAACGAAAGGAGCCGCGTCCGTCACGCGGCACAGGCTCAGGCCTTGCTCAGGAACTCGAAATGCGTGTAGAGCACGTAGACGAGAACGCCCGAAACCGCCAGCGCGACGAGCGCGGCGATGAGGGCGGCCGTGGCCGCGCCCTTGCTGGTCGTCCCGCCCTTCGCACCCTGGACGGGCGCGGTGGGTTCGAGCTTGAAGCGATCGGCGATTGTCGCGCCGCCGGCAGCTGCGGGAGCGGCCGGTGCGGCAGATTTTGCTGGCTTCTTGATTTTCATGGCAACGTAATTATATCATGAAAACGGTTTCGAAAGCAAGATGCCGTTTCGGGGCGACTTACTCCGCGTCGCCGCCGAACGTGCAGTCAAGCGCGTCGGCGATCATGTCGACGGCCTCTTCGAGGTCCTCTTCCTTCAGCACCAGCGGCGGCAGGAAGCGGACGACGTTGCCGCCCGCCGTCAGCGCCAGAAGCCCCTGCGCCCGCAGCGCCTCGACGACCTCCTTCGGGTCGCCGTCCACCACGAGGCCGAGCATCAGCCCCTTGCCGCGGACTTCCAGCAGCTGGTCGTACTGGTCGACGAAGCCCTGCAGCGCCTCGCGGAAGAGGTTGCCCACCTCGGTCGCGCGCTGCAAGAGCCCCTCTTCCTCGATGACGTCGATGACCGCGAGCGCCGCCGCCGCCGCGACGGGGTTGCCGCCGAAGGTCGACGCGTGCGAACCGGGCGTGAACACGTCCGCGCACTTCGCGTTCGAGACCAGGGCGCCCATCGGGATGCCGTCGGCGAGCGACTTGGCGAGCGTGAAGAGGTCGGGCTGGACGTCGTAGCCCTGCCACGCGAACCACGTGCCCGTGCGGCCCATGCCCGTCTGCACCTCGTCGCAGATCATCAGGAGGTTCTTCTCGTCGCAGAGGGCGCGCACGCCCGCCATGAATTCCGCCGTCGCGGGCGTGACGCCGCCCTCGCCCTGCACGGCTTCGAGCAGGATGGCGACCGTCTTGTCGTTCACCGCCGCCTTGACGCTCTCCAGGTCGTTGAAGTCCGCATAGGCGAAGCCGACCGGCAGCGGGTCGTAGCCCTCCTGGCACCACGCCTGCGCCGTCGCCGCGAGCGTCGCGAGCGTGCGGCCGTGGAAGCCCTGGCGCATCGTCACGACCTCGTAGCGCCCGCCGTTCGCCGCGCCCCACTTGCGCGCAAGCTTGATCGCCGCCTCGTTCGCCTCCGCGCCCGAGTTGCAGAAGAACACCTTGCCGCCGAGGCCCGAAAGCGCGACCAGCTTCGCGGCGAGCTTCGTCGCGGGCTCGTTCGCGTAGAGGTTCGACGCGTGCGTGAGCTTCGCCGCCTGCTGCTGGATCGCCTCGACCACCTTACCGTGGCAGTGGCCGACATTGTGCACGCCGATGCCCGCCGTGAAGTCGTACAGCGTCAGGCCGTCGGCGTCGCGCACCGTCACGCCCTTGCCGCTCGCCAGGACCACGCTCGGCGCGTACGTCGGCATCAGGCACTTCCCGTAGGTTTCCAACATGTCGGTTGTCTTGCTCATTCCGTTATCTCCGTTCCCACGCCTTCACGCGTGAATATTTCCAAAAGCAGCGAATGCGCCATCCGTCCGTCCACCAGGTGGACCTTCTTGACGCCGGCGCGGATGGCGTCGCAGCAGCTGTCGATCTTCGGGAGCATGCCGCCCGAGATGATCCCCTCCGCCTTCAGCTTGGCGACCGACGCGAGCTTCAGCGTCGAGAGGAGCGTCCGGGGGTCGCTTGGGTCGTTCAGCAGCCCCGGCACGTCCGAGACGAGCGCGAACTTGCGCACCTTCAGCTCCTTGGCGAGCGCCGCCGCCGCGATGTCGGCGTTGACGTTGTAGAGGTGGTGGTCGTCGACGCCCGTCGCGAGCGGCGTGACGACGGGGATGATCCCCGCGTCCAGCATCTCGTTCACGGCGCGCGCGTCCACCGCCACGACCTCGCCCACGTAGCCCCGGTCGGGCGCGGCGATCTTCCGCGCCGCGAACATCCAGTTGCCGTGGAGCGTGCGCGCGTTGACGCCCTTGGCCAGCAGCCGCTTGATGATGTCGGTGTTGACGACGTTGTTCAGCGTCTTGCGCACGACCTCCATCGTCGCCTCGTCGGTGACGCGCTGGCCCTCGACGAACTGCGGCTCGTGGCCCGATTCCTTGATCGCCTTTGAAATCGCCTTGCCGCCGCCGTGCACGATCACCACCTTGATGCCGACCGCCCGCAGGAACGCGATGTCGTCCATCAGCGAATCGAGGTTCGTCTCGACCTCCATCACGCTGCCGCCGACCTTCACGAGGACGACCGACCCCTTGAAGTCGATGATATACGGCAAGGCCGCGGTCAGGACCGCCGCCTTTGCCATTGCTGTATCTACCTTCTCCATGAAGGAGATATTATATCATAAATTTCAGTCGATTGGCGCGGCATTGATGCAGAATTCGCGGATCAGCGTCGACCGCACCGCCGGGATGCGCGCGCGGAACGACGGCCACGACTTGCGCGCCGGCTGCGTCCACAGGCACTCCGCGAGCGCGCTCATGCGCGGCCACATCTTCCACTCGTATTCGCTGCCATTCCACGTGTATTCGGTCCAGTTGTTGCCCTGGCCGCCGAGGATGTGGCCCTGCTGCCCCTCGGGGATCCCGCGCGCCGGGTCGAAGCCGTAGCACCGCTCCAGCGTCGCGGCAAAGCCGTAGTTGATGTATTCGTAGGGATCTTCCTTCAGACCCTGCGGATTGTCGAGGTAGCACGGATCGACCGGCGTCATGACCGCGTCGTTGCCGCGCGCCGCCGCCTTGATGCCGCCGCCCGGGCCGCGCCACGACATGATGATCGTCTCGGTGCCGGGGTTGCCGTCCAGCACCTCGTCCCAGCCGACCGCGCGGCGGCCCTTCCGGGCGAGATACTCGGTGAAGTGGCGCGTCATCCAGCCCTGCAGGCCTTCCTCGCCGTCCAAACCCAGGTCCTTGATGCGCTGCTGGCACTTCGCGCAGTGCTTCCACATCTTCTTCGGCGCCTCGTCGCCGCCGATGTGGACGATGGGCGACGGGAAGAGGTCGCACACTTCGTCCAGCACGTCCTCCAGGAACTTGATCACCTGGTCGTTGCCGCCGCAGAAGATGTGCTCGCTCACGCCCCAGCGCGACCACGGCGCAAACTGCTCGCCCGTGCAGCCAAGCTCGGGGTAGGCCGCAATCGCCGCAAGCGCGTGGCCCGGCAGCTCGATCTCGGGGATGACGGTGATGTGGCGCGCCGCCGCGTAGGCGACGATCTCGCGCACGTCGTCCTGCGTGTAGTAGTAGGGCCCGTAGGGAATATGGTTGTTCACCCAGGACGTCTCCTCCCCGTCGTCGCCCGGCTGGATGAGGCACTTCGGCTTCGGGCTGCCGGGACGCACCGCTCCCTTCCGCGTCAGCTCGGGATACTTCTTGATCTCGAGGCGCCAGCCCTGGTCCTCGGTCAGGTGCCAGTGCAGGACGTTCAGCTTGTGGTAGGCCATCGCGTCCAGCGTCTTCATCAGCACTTCCTTGCCGAAGAAGTGGCGGCAGTCGTCGAAGTGGAGCCCGCGCCACTTGAAGCGCGGCGCGTCCTCGATCTCGACATAGGGGAGGACGAGCCCCCGGCCCGAGCGCGCCGTCAGCTGGCGGACCGTCTGGCCCGCGTAGAACCGGCCCGCCGCGTCGGACGAGACGATCTTGACGCCGTCGTCCGAGACCGTCAGCCGATAACCTTCCGCCGGAATCGCCGCGTCCGTCTCGAACACCGTCAGGGCACCGAGCGCCTTCTGGTCCTGCACGACGAGCGAACCTTCGCGCTCGACCACCTTGTTCGGCAGCGGAATCACGTTGACCGACGCCATCGTTCCCATCGCCGTCGCGGCCACCGCGCCGGCAATCAGTTCCTTCATCATTTCCTTCCCCCTGTGTTGCGCTCCCCCCGGAGCTTGTTCATGAAAGCACTATTTTACCATTTTACCGCCCCCGCGCGCAAGTGCCCGCGCCCATTGGACAAAAAAACAAAGCGCGGCTGAATGCCGCGCTTCGTTTTCGCCGTGTCGGTCCGACGCTTAGACCGCCGGGGCGGCCTCGTCGAGAATCGTGATCTTGCAGCGGGCGAAGACGCCCTGGCCGAGATCGATCTTCGCCTCGTACTCGCCGACTTCGCGGAGCGACTCTTCGAGCGAGAACTGGCCGCGCTCGATCTTGACGCCGCGCTGGGCCTCGATCGCCGCGAGCAGGTCCGTCACGCTGACCGCGCCGTAGAGCTTCTTGCCGTCGGTCGTCGCCGCCGACACCGTGAGCTCGAGCTTGTCGAGCTTGCGGGCGATCTCGAGCGCTTCCTTCTTGAGCTCGGCGGCACGGGCGGCACGCTCGGCCTCGAGCTTCTTCAGGCGGCGCTTCGCGGCCTCGGTCGCGAGCGCGGCGAGACCCTGCGGGAAGAGGTAGTTGCGGGCGTAGCCGGGGGCGACCTTGACGATCTCGCCGGCCTTGCCGAGCTTCTTCACGCTGTCCATGAGCATCACTTCGATTGCCATGATTCCGCTCCTTTCCTTAGGCCATCAGGCCCATGTTGCGGGCGCGCTTGACGCCCTGGCGGATCTGGCGCTGCTGCGCCGACGTGACGCCGGTGATGCGCGCGGGCAGGATCTTGCCGTAGTCCGTGATGTAGTACTTCAGCGTCTCGATGTCGTTGATGTCGATCTGGTCCTTGGGACCGAGCGGCGGACGCTTCCTCGCGGCGAATTCCTCGCCGGCCGAGCTGTTGGATTTCTTGAAAGCCATGGTTGGATTTCCTTTTTAAGTTTTTGCGTTTTAGAACGGGAGCGCCTCTTCGGTCTCGCTCATCTCCATCGCGCTGGGCGCGGGGAACTCGGGCCGCTGCCCCTGGGGAGCGAACCGCTCGCCCTTGGGCAGGAACTTGATGGTCGTCGCACGCACCTTCAGCTTCTGGTGGCGCACGCCGTCCTTCTCCCAGGTGTCCATCTGGAGCCGTCCCTCGACGAGGATCGAACTGCCCTTGGCGAGGTACTGCCCGCAGAGCTCCGCCAGCTTGTCCCACGCATCGACGTCGATGAAGACGGGGAAGTCCTGCATCTGTCCGTTGCGGTCCCGGCGGCGCTCGTTGATGGCGAGCCCCAGACGCGCGACCTTCATGCCGCTCGCCCCCGTCATGCGGACGTCGGGGTCGCGGGTGAGGTTGCCCATCAGGATGACTTTGTTGAAGGAGGCCATGAGATGTGTCCCGTTGGTCGTGTCGTCTTAGGCCTCGGTCGGCGTCTCGCCGGCGGCGACGGCTTCAGCGGCCTGCTGCTGCGCGGCGGCCTTGCGGGAGGCGCGATCGGCGCGGGCCGTGCGCTCGGCGGCGATCTTCGCCTCGCGGCGCTCGTCGACGGCGAGGATCTGCACGCGGAACACCTCTTCGACGAGGCGGTAGCGCTTGATCAGCTCCTCGATGCGGTCGGCGGGAAGCTCCATGCGGACCTTCACGTAGACGCCCGATTCCTTCTTGGACAGCGCACGCGCGAAGGTGCGCTTGCCGAGCGATTCGGTCGACAGCACCGTGCCGCCGATGCGCGTCACTTCCGCGAGCGCCTTTTCGAGGTTCGCGTTGAGGACGTCGTCCTTGGTGACGCCGACGAAGATATAGATTGCGTCGTACTTCTTCATTATTTGGCCTCCTTCTTCGCAGCAGCGGCGTCTTCCTTGCCCTTCTTGATCACTTCAGGCGTCTTCTCCGCGGCCGCCGCGCCCGCCGTCGCCGGCGCGTCTTCCGGCGCCTTGACGACCGCAACCGGAATCTCCGGACGCGTGGCGATCGTCTGCTTGTCGCCGAGCTGCAGGTCGCGCACGAAGAGCGTCTCGTCGACGTTGAGGTTGGTGACGTCGATCTCGAACTTCTCCGCGATGTCCGTCGGCAGGCAGAGCACGTCGATCGTGCGCAGCGTCTGTTCCAGCACGCCGCCGCCCAGCTTCACGCCGACCGCCTCGCCCACGAGGTAGAGCGGCACCGTGACGCGCACCTTCTCGGTGAGCGACACCTCGCTGAAGTCCACGTGGATGGGCGTGCCCGCGAGCACGTCGTTCTGCATCTCGCGCATGAGCGCGGGGACTTCCTTGCCGTCCATGTCCAGCGTGACCAGGAGCTGCTTGCTCGCATGGCCGCGCATCGCCATCATGAAGTCGTGCGCCGGGAGCTTGATCAGCTCCGTGCCGCCCTTCTTCATCTTCATCACGCTGCCGGGGATCATGCCCGACTTGCGCAAACGGCGAACCGCTCCCGTACCCTGTTCGGTGCGGGGCTCCGCCTTGATTTTGATCTGATCCATCTTGTTCTTTCTTGTTTTTGCTTTCGCATACTCTCGCGCACGCGCGCTACACTCTGCGACAAACGGGCGAAAGTATATCAAAAACGCCGCCCGCCGCGCAAGAGCGAATATTTATGCGGGGTTACTTGACGAGCTTGTAGCCCGCTGCGCGCTGGCAGACGATCAGCTCGCCCGCCGCGCCCAGCTTGCGGCGCAGGTTCCAGACGTGCACGTAGACCGTGTTGTCGTCGCACGCGTACCCTTCGCCCCGGATGTGGTCGAGGATCTCCTCGGACGAAAACACCCGCCCGCGCTCGCCGTCCAGGAGCCGCAGGATGTCGAGCTCCGTGCGCGTCAGCACGCGGTTGCGCCGCGACCCGTCCCGGACCGTCAGCTCGCAGCAGTCGACGACCGCGCGCCCGACCTGGATCGTCACCTCCGGCTTGAGCCCGCGCCGGAACGCCGCCAGCCGCGCCACCGCGCGCGCCACCCGCGCCACCCGCACGGAATCGGGGTCCGTCTTCAGGACATAGTCGTCGCCGCCCAGCTCCAGCCCGCGCACGTGGTCGTCCGCGCCGTCCAGCTGCGTGTTGAAGACGATGGGCGTCAGCGCGTCGATCGCGCGCATCTGGCGGCACGCCGTAAAGCCGTTCTGCCCCGGCAGCATCACGTCCAGCAGCACCACGTCGGGCCGCCGCTCGCGGAACTTCGCGACGCCCTCCTCCGCCGTCCGCGCGAGCCGCACCGTGTAGCCCTCGCCCGCGAACAGCTTGGCGTAGGCGGTGCGGAAGATGCGTTCGTCCTCGACGATCAGGATGTCGGCCATCGCGCGCCCCCTCAGAATCCCGGCAGGTTCATCTGGCCCGAGACGCAGACCTTGCGCCCCTTCGTGAGCGTGCGGTCGGACGTGTCGTAGACGACGAACTTGATGCCCTCGAACCGCCGCGACAGCTCCGCCTTGATGTAGTTCGAGACGCTGCGCACGTTCCCCTTGTCGTCGTCGGAGAACCCGATCGCCACGGAGCGGTCCAGCCCGCCCGTGCGCTGGAGCGTGTGGAAGACGTGCTCGACGAAATCGCGGATCGCGAACTCCTTGGCGAGCTCCGGACGCGCGGCGGTCGTGGCCGTCGCAAGCTTCTCCTTGTAGATCGGGTCGTTCGCCATGCGCGCCTTGAAGCCGTCCCAGGTGACCGCCGAATAGCGGCACATCCCGAGGTAGTAGTCGAGCTCCTCCGCGTCGGTGCCGAACGTCTCCACCTTGTCCAGCCACTTGCGGTAGCCGCGCAGGTTCGACATCATCATCTCGCGCTCGAGCGGCGTGAGCGCGTTCTCGATGAAGAGCCGCACCGCCTTTTCGATCGTCTCGGGCGCGTGGCCGCGCGCGGTGACGATGGCGAAGATGCGCCCTTCGACGAGCGTCTTCTTGAAGGTGTTGTAGCTGGGGCTCGGCTTCTCGATCCCCGCCGCCACGCGCTCGAGCGCGGCGAGCGTGTCCTCGATGAAGTGGTTCGGCTCCCCGCTCTGCGCAGGATCGGCGAAGCAGCGGAACGCCTCTTCCCAGCCGCCGCACGCGGGGGCGCGGTAGTGCTCGGTGTCGGCGCGCACGAGCGCGAAGGTCGAGGTCGACACCTCCACCGGCTTCCACGGCGACGCGGGCGTTTCGCGGTGCTCCAGCCGGATCTTCGTCGGCATGTGCAGGATGTTGTCGTCCCAGTCGAAGATGTAGTACTTGAAGTCGCGGTCGGCGACCTCTTCGTTCACGTATGGGATCGGCTTCGTCATCGCCGGATAGTATATCATATCTCGCCGCGCGGCTTGCGGGGCTTCGGCGGCTTGACCGAGAACTCGCAGCCGCAGAACTTCTGGCGGTAGAGCCCCAGCTCCGCGCTGCGGCGCATCGACTTCAGGAAGCCGTCGTGCTTCTTGAAATTCTCCTCCAGGAACTTCGGCGCGCCCGGCTCGTAGGGCAGGAGCGCCGCCTCGCGGAAGATGACCTGCGTGTCCTTGTGCGGCGAGACGGTCAGCGTCGTCGTGAACGCCCCGATGCCCATCTCCTTCGCGAACGCCATCGTCTTGCCGAGGTTGTAGCGGAAGCACTTCGCGCACCGTTCGCCGCGCTCGGGCTCCGTCTCCAGCCCCGCCGCGACTTCGCGCCGCCATTCCGCGTGGTCGTACTTGAGCGCGACGAGCTTCACCCCCTCCGCGTCCGCCACCTTCTGCGCCTCCGCGAGCCGCCGCAGGAACTCCGCGTGCGTGGCGATGTTGGAATTCGCGAAGAACATCACGACCTCGTACCCGAGCTCCTTCAGTCGCGGCACGCACGACGAAGAGCACGGCCCGCAGCAGGTATGGAGCGCGACGGTCATTCCGGCGGTCGGGCGTCAGACGGCGCGGTAGCGCGCCGGGTTGTAGGGATGCGGCGCGGGAAGCGGGCACGCCGCGTAGCCGAGCGCCAGGTGCCCCACGCCCTCGTAGTCGCCGACGAGCCCGGCGCGGTCCAGGATCGTCCGGCCGAGCGGCGAATCGATCTCCGGCTTCGCGCGGTGGATCCAGCACGCGGCCAGCCCCAGCTCGTGCGCCTTGAGCATCATGTTGCCGAGCGCGAGCGACCCGTCGTAGACGGCGGTGTCGTTCGCCTTGTTCGCGACGACGAGCAGCATCACCGGCGCGGCGTAGAACGGATCGTTCACGCGTCCCGCCGGCGGCGCGCCGCGAATCTCCTCGTTCTTGGCGCGCACCGCTTCGCGGATCGCGGGATCGTCGAGCCGGATGACGACGGTGCTCTGCTTGTTGCGGCCCGTCGGCGCCAGCAGCCCCGCCTTCACGACTTCGTCCACCAGCTCCCGCGGCGGCGGCTCCGGCTTGAACGCGCGAATGCTGCGGCGCTCGTAGATGAGTTCGTCCAGCTCCGTCCCGCCGTCGAAGTCAAACGCGGTGCGGCTCGCGACAAAGGGCTTGACGAACGTCTCGGCGGCGGCCACGTGCGCCGGATGCGCCGCATACGCGGCGAGCGCGTCCCGCGAAACGAGATACGCCTCCAGCAGGACGTCGCGCGCATCCGCGCCGTCCGCGTAGACCTTGGCGCGCAGCAGGCCCGGCACCGTGCCGACGAGCCCTTCGAGCGACGTGCGGATGCCCGCCTTGACCGCCGCCAGGTCGGCCACGTCCTCTTTCAGCTTCCAAATGACAACATGTCTCAACATACGCATCGCCTCCGCGTCTTTGCGTCTCTCCGCGAGGAAAACCCTCCGCGCGTCAGATCAGCCCGCGCTTGATCAGGTGCTCGGCGATCTCGACCGCGTTGAGCGCCGCGCCGCGCAGCAGCTGGTCGCC
>JAFPYE010000057.1 GCA_017412325.1 Kiritimatiellia bacterium
ATGGGCTTCCACTGCGGCAACACCTGCATGAGCTGCCTCAAGAAGCCGTCGATGAAGTACCAGCTCATCATGAACCGCGGTCTCGAGGGCGGCGGCAAGCCCGTCATCTCGCGCGGCACGATGGAAGGCCAGCTCAAGCCGGGCGCGGCGACGATGTTCCGCCTCCAGTCGAACAGCGACTCGAAGCTCGTCTCCTACATCGCGGAGGGTTCGTTCCTCGACGTGGATCCGTGCTCCTTCGGCTCGCTCGGCGTCGCCGCGATCCCGGGCTTCGCGCGGTTCTATCGCCACGTCCTCATCCAGAAGCGCTTCCCGCACCACGGCGCCTACGGCTTCGACCATGCGGGCAAGGCGCTGTTCGAGGCGCTGAAGCTCCTGGGCGTCGACGACATCAACACGCCCAAGCCCGCGGGCGAGCTCTATCCGGGCGAGAATCCCTTCGCCGTCTGACGGCGAAACCTGCGGAGACGGTCCGATGCTGACTCTTGGAATCGATTCAAGCACACAGAGCGTCAAGGCGCTCGTCTACAATGTCGAAGACAAGTCGGTCGTCACGACCGTCTCCGTCAACTTCGGGAAAGACCTTCCGGCGTTCGGCTGCCCGGACGGTTTCCTGCCGAACGCGGATCCCCTCGTCCGGCAGGCGGATCCGCGCCTGTGGGTGGCGGCGCTCGACAAGGTCCTTCAGAAGCTCGCGGACGCGTTCGACACGTCGAAGATCGACGCCATCGGCGGGGACGGCCAGCAGCACGGCAGCGTGTATCTCGGCGAGGGATGGACTGCCGCGCTCGCCGCACTTGCCGACGGCTCCGACGATCGGACGCTTGTCGAACGGCTCGACGGCGCGTTTTCGCGGCCCGTCGCCCCGATCTGGATGGACTCCTCGACGCACGCCGAGGTCGCCGCGCTCGATGCGCGATTCGGCGAGGCGCTGCGCCTGCGCACCGGCTCGCCCGCAATCGAGCGGTTTACCGGCCCCCAGATCATGAAGTTCGCGAAAGACGACCCGGCCGCGTATGATGCGACGAAGCGCATCCATCTGGTGAGCTCCTTCCTCTGCTCCATCCTCGCCGGCGCCGACGCGCCTGTCGACACGGGCGACGGCGCGGGAATGAACCTTCTCGATCTCGGGAAGGGCGCGTGGGACCGCGAGATCTGCGACTTTGTCGCGCCGGGTCTTGTGGAGAAACTGCCGCGCGTCCATGACGGCAGCTGCGCGCTGCGGCTGGCGGGGTATTTTGCCAAGTACGGGCTGCGGCCCGGCATCCCGATCGCGCCGTTCACCGGCGACAACCCCGCGTCGCTCGTCGGGACGGGCGCGGACAAGCCGGGCGTTGCCGTGATCTCGCTCGGGACGAGCGACACGTTCTTCGCCGCGCTGCCCGAATTCAGGACCGATCCCGACGGATGCGGGCACGTCTTCGGGAATCCCTCCGGCGGCTTTATGTCGCTCGCCTGCTTCAAGAACGGCTCGCTGGCCCGCGAGAAGGTGCGCGCCACGGTCGGCTGCGACTACCGCTTCTTTGACGAAACGGCGTTTGAGCTTGCCGCCGGGTTCCAGGGAAGGGCGTTTCCGTATTTCGAGGAGGAGATCACGCCGAAGCACGCGGCGACGGGCATCGCGGCCGATTTCAGCTGGGACGCGGCGTCGGACGCCGAGAAGGTCGTGGCCGTCGTGCGCGGGCAGGTGCTCAACATGTTCGAGCGCACGCGCTGGATCGGGTCGTTCGACACGATCCGCGTGACAGGCGGCGCGAGCCGCTCGAAGGGCATCCGCAGCACGATTGCCGCGGTCTTCGGCGCGAAGGTCGAGACGCTCGACGTCCCGGATTCCGCGGCGCTGGGCGGCGCGATCCTCGCCTCTCGGCTTGCGGTCGGGGCATGAATTTCAGGACAGGCAGGAGAGAACAGGCATGAAAGACTTTATCGAAGCGGGCAAGGCCGTGATGGGCATCGAGTTCGGCTCGACGCGCATCAAGGCGGTGCTGGTCGACGACGGCTTCCAGGTGATCGCGCAGGGCGCGCACGACTGGGAGAACAAGCTCGTGGACGGCGTCTGGAGCTATTCGCTCGAGGACATCGAATCGGGCGTGCGCGACGCCTACGCGAAGTGCGTGGCCGACGCGGCGGCGAAGTACGGCGCGCGTCTCACGAAGCTGGCCGCGCTCGGCGTGTCGGGCATGATGCACGGCTACCTTCCGTTTGACGAGGGGGGGAATCTGCTCGTGCCGTTCCGCACGTGGCGCAACGTCATGACGGCCGAGGCGGCGGCGGAGCTGTCGTCGCTCTTCAGGTTCAACATTCCGCAGCGGTGGAGCATCGCGCACTACTACCAGGCGATCTTGAAGAACGAGCCGCACGTCGCGTCCGTGCGCTGGCTCACGACGCTCGCGGGCTATGTCCACTACCGGCTCACGGGCGAGAACGTCATGGGCGTCGGCGAGGCGAGCGGCATGTTCCCGATCGACCCGGCGACCGGCGACTACAACGCGCGGATGCTCGCGGCGTTCGACGCGAAAGTCGGCGGCTCGCTCAAGGAGAAGCTTCCCCGGGTGCTCAAGGCCGGTGAGAAGGCCGGTGTCCTCACCGCGCGCGGCGCGCAGTGGCTCGACCCGACGGGCGCGCTCCAGCCGGGTGCCGTGATGGCGCCGCCGGAGGGCGACGCGGGCACGGGCATGGTCGCCACCAACGCGGTCGCGCCAAAGACGGGCAACGTCTCGGCGGGCACCTCGATTTTCGCGATGATCGTCCTCGAGCAGGCGATGAAGGGCTACTACCCGGAAATCGACGTCGTGACGACGCCGTGCGGCGACGAGGTCGCGATGGTGCACTGCAACAACTGCACGAACGAGATCAACGCGTGGGCCGAGCTTTTCAAGGGCGTGTTCACCCAGAAGGAGGGCGGCCCCAACATCTATGCCACGCTCTTCAACGCGTCGCTGAAGGGCGACGCGGACTGTGGCGGCGTGGTGGTCGTGCCGTTCCTCTCGGGCGAGCCGGTGACGGGCGTCGCGGACGCGATGTTGAAGGTCGTGCGCCAGCCCGACGCGACGTTCTCGCTCGCGAACTTCATGCGCGCGCAGATCTACTCGGCGTTTGTCTCGCTCAAGATCGGCATGGACATCCTGTCGCGCGAGAACGTCACGATCGATTCGCTGATGGGGCACGGCGGCATCTTCAAGGACAGGGGGATCGCCCAGCAGTACCTTGCCGACGCGCTCAAGACGTCGATCACGTGCCTGTCGACGGCGAGCGAAGGCGGACCGTGGGGAATGGCCGTCCTTGCCGCCTACGCGAAGCGCAGGTCCGACGGCGCGGAGTCGCGCAGCCTCGGGGACTTCCTTTCCGGCGCGGTGTTCAAGGACGCCGCGCGCGAAACCCTCGCCCCGACGGCAGACGGAATGGCCGGCTTCGACCGCTATGTCGCGAACTTCAAGGCCGCAATTGGCAAGAACTGACGGGGGAGGCGCTTCATGCTTGAACAGTTGAAGAAAGACGTTTTCAAGGCCAACCAGCGGCTTGTCTCGTCGGGGCTTGTGGTCCTCACGTGGGGCAACGCCTCGGGGTTCGATCCCGAGCAGAAGCTCATGGTCATCAAGCCGAGCGGCGTCGACTACGACAAGATGACGGCCGACGACATGGTGGTCGTCGACCTGGACGGAAACGTCGTCGAGGGGAAGCTCCGCCCGTCGAGCGACACGGCGACGCACCTCGAGTTCTACAGGAACTTCGCGGGCGTGAAGGGCGCGGTCCACACGCATTCCGTCGAGGCGACGGCGTGGGCGCAGGCCGGCCGCGCGATTCCGTGCTACGGGACGACGCACGCCGACACCTTCCACGGCCCCGTGCCGGTGACGCGCGTCCTCACGGAGGCGGAAGTCGACGAAGCGTACGAGCTGAACACGGGGCGCGTGATCGTCGAGCGCTTTCGCGACCTCGAGCCGCTGGCCGTTCCCGGCGTCCTTGTCGCCGGCCATGCGCCGTTCACCTGGGGCAAGGATCCGCAGGACGCGGTCGACCACGCGATCGCGCTCGAGGCGATCGCCAAGATGGCGCGGCTGACGGAGGCGATCCACGCGGCGCAGCCAGCGCCGGGGCTCGTTCCCTACGTCGGCGAGAAGCACTACCAGCGCAAGCACGGCAAAAACGCCTACTACGGCCAGGGCGGCTTGTGACGGTCGCCCGCCGGACGCGCGGCGACGATTGACGGCAGGGTGAATTTGTGGTAAAATTTTACTTCAAATTCACTAAAGGAGTTACTTCTATGACTACTTCGCTGTCGGAAAAGAAGGCGCAGGGCACCAATTGGGTGGCCGTTGTCACGATGATGTTCATCTACGGCATGATTTCGTTCGTCACGAATCTTGCCGCGCCGATGGGGAACGTGTGGAAGTACCAGCCCGGCATCGAGGGCTCGAACATGCTCGGCATGATGGGCAACATGATGAACTTCCTGGCCTACCTCTTCATGGGCATTCCGGCGGGCAAGATGCTGGCCAAGAAGGGCTACAAGTTCACGGCCATGGCCGGTATCGCCACGGGCTTCATCGGCGTGGCGATCCAGTTCCTGTCCGGCAAGGTCCCCGGCTCCGAGACGTCGATGGTCGGCCCGTTCTGCGTCTACCTCTTCGGCGCCTTCGTCTGCGGTTTCTCCGTCTGCATGCTGAACATGGTGGTGAACCCCATGCTCAACCTGCTGGGTGGCGGCGGCACCCGCGGCAACCAGCTGAATCTCATCGGCACGACGTTCAATTCGGTCGCGGGCACGGCCACGCCCATGCTCGTCGGCGCCTTGATTGGGCAGGTCACCGCGTCCACCAAGGTCGCAGACGTCAACCTCGTCATGTACATCGCGATGGCCGTCTTCGCCGCGGCGTTTGTCGCCCTGGCGTTCATCCCGATCACCAACCCCGACCAGGGCAGCACGACCGAGGACGTTCCCGTTCTCGCGCCTCTCAAGTTCCGCCACTGCCTGCTGGGCGTCATCGCGATCTTCATGTACGTCGGCATCGAGATCGGCATCCCCGCCACGATGAACCTCTGGCTCGCCGACAAGTCGGGCCCGCTCATGACCTCCGGCATTGACGACGTCGTCAAGAACGCCGCGGGCATCGCCGGCATGGTCGCCGGTACCTACTGGTTCCTCATGCTCATCGGCCGCACGGTCGGCGCGTTCATCGGCGGCAAGATCTCGTCGCGCATCCTCATGACCTTCACGACCGCGACGGCGATCCTCCTCATTCTCGTCGGCACCCAGACGACCGGCGTCGCCGCCAAGATGCCCGTGTTCACCGGCAGCGGCTTCCAGATGGTCCAGGTCCCGCTGACGGCGCTTCTCTTCGCGCTCTGCGGCCTGATGACCTCGATCATGTGGCCCTCCACCTTCAACCTCGCGACCGAGAAGCTCGGCAAGTACACGGCCGCGGCTTCGGGCCTCTTCATGGTCATGGTCGTGGGCGGCGGCGTGCTTCCGCTCGTCCAGAACTTCATCGCCGACAAGGCGGGCTACATGGTCTCCTATGCGGTGCCTGTCCTCGCGCTCGCCTACATGTTCGTCTACTCGGCGTTCCTTTCCAAGCCGCCGAAGAACATCGACGAACTGGTCAAGTAAAGACCAGAAAACGTGGGGCCTTGGCCCCACGTTTTCCGTTCTCAAGAAGACGTGGGGCTTCAGCCCCGCGTCTTTTCGTCTTTACTTGACGAGCGAGCAGGGGCCGTTCTGGCAGCCGCCCGGGCACGCCATGACTTCCAGGAAGTTCACGGGCACCTTGCCGGACGCATGCAGCTTGACCATCATGCACGTCTTGCGGTCGATGCCGTTGATCTGCTTGGAGTCGAGCTTGAAGCCCGGGATCTTGTTCGTGGCCTCGACGAGGACCGCATCCGTGACGCCGCAGCTGCGCGCGTAGTTGCGCGCGGTCGGGTTGGCGGGACGCGGCACCGGCCAGGGCTCGCAGGCGATGACGTCGATCTTCCGGCCGGCGAGGATGGCGCCGAGCTCTTCGAAGGAGAGGACGTAGTCGACGTCCTTGCGGCGGGCCTCGCTGCGCTTGGCCACGCACGGCCCGATGAACACCGTCTTGGCGTCGGGGTCCTTTTCCTTGACGAGCTCGCGCGCGTAGACCATGGGGCTCGGGGTGAGCGAGACGTGGTCCACGAGGTCCGGCAGGTGCTTCCAGACGAGGTTCACCCACGCCGGGCAGCACGACGTCGTCATGAACGTCTTGGGATCCTTCTCCATGCGCTCGATGAACTCCGCCGTTTCGTGGGCGGTCGTCTTTTCCGCGCCGAGGGCGACTTCCATGACGTCGCTGAAGCCCGCCTTCGCGCACGCGGAGAGGAGCTGCTCGATCTTGCCGGGGAACTGCTTCTCGGCGGCGGGCGCGACCATGGCGACGAGCTTTTCGCCGCGCTTCATGGCGGCGAGCACGTCGACGAGCTGCGAGCGCTCCATGACGGCGGCGAAGGGGCAGGCGTTGAAGCACTTGCCGCAGAAGATGCACTTCTCGAAGTCGATGGCCGCGACGCCGAACTCGTTTTTCTTGATGGCGCCGACGGGGCAGGCCTCCTCGCACGGCACCGTCGTCTTCACGATGGCGTTGTAGGGGCAGGCGGCGATGCACTTGCCGCACTTGATGCAGAGCTTCTGGTCGATGACGGAGTGGCCGTCGACGACTTCGATCGCCTTCTTGGGGCAGGTGTAGACGCAGGGCCGCGCGAAGCAGCCTCGGCAGTTCTGCGTGGAGACGACGCGCGCGTCCGGGCAGCCGCTGCACGCGGGGCCGCAGACGCTGAGCGGCGTCTTGGGCGTTGCCGGCTCGCCGGACGCCTCCCACGCCTTTTCGGCGTAGTAGGCGGAGAGCGGCTTGGTCTCGTCCGTCTCGTCCTCGACGGAAATGCCGAGCAGCGCCATCAGGCGGTACTTGAGAATGGCGCGGTCGTGGTAGATGCAGCAGCGCGACGACGCCTCGTTCTTCGGCCGGAGCTTGATCGGAATCCGGTCGAGTTCGGTTTCGAGCGATCCGGAGTCGAAGGCGCGAACGATGCGGATCATCAGTTCGCGGCGGATGAAAGTGGAACCGTTGAGCATGTTACTGCGCCCCCTCGATCAGTTCGCCGATGCGCGTGAGCAGCTTTTCGGGCGTGGCCTGCGACATGATCTCGGTGTCGTTGATGCGCACGTACGGCGCGCCGCCGAGGTTGTCGCGCTCGCACAGCTCGAGGCACGTCTTGGCCTCGACCTCGACCTTGCCGCGCCAGTCGGCGGGCAGCTGGTCCTCGATGTTCATCATGTTGGCCGCGCCCAGCAAATAGCAGGCCGTTCCGCAGCAGATTTCGATCTTGATCATGGCGGTTTTCCTTTTTGTCAGTAGTAGTTGAACGTTGTCTTCTTGCGATAGTTCTTTTCCAGCGCGGCGGCGATGCGCTTGACGACGCTGCGCCGGAGTTCCAAATCCTGCGGGATGTTGGGGTCCTGGTGGCTTTCGTTGACCTTCGTGCCGATGACGAACTCGATGCGGTCGTGGCGCATCATGCGCTCCAGGATCGCGCGGGCCGCGGCCGGCTCGCGCTCCGGCGGGCGCATCTGCTCGAGCGCGGAGAGCACCCGGCCGAGCGTGAGGATGCCCTCGGTGGCGATGCCGATGCCCTCGATCGTCCCGACCGGCGGCAGCCCGCCCGCCGTCTTCATGTCCGCGAGCCGGACCTTGACCTTGGCGCCGAGCTCGCGCTCGAGGATGTTCGCGGTGGTGCCGCCGCAGGCGACGACGTGGTCGGGTCCGAGCAGCGCCTGGCGCGCGTAGTCGGCGTCGTGTTCTTTGTAGAAGGGCGGTCCCGTCAGGACGCGCATCACGCGGGGGCGGCGCAGGTAGACGACCGCGCAGCTGATGTCGTCCTTGCAGCCGCCCGGCGTGATGTTGAGCGCCTGGCGCGCGATGGCGAGACTGAGGTCCCGCGCGGAGATGTCCGGCTCGCGGGCGATGCGCTCGCGCGCGAACGCCAGGACGCCCGACCTTCGCCAGCCGAACTTCATGTCCTTGCGCACGCCCAGCCCCGACTGCGTCACGCCGTCGGAGCACAGGATGATCCGGTCGCCGGCCCGGAAGTCCACCTCGCATTCGCGCACCTCGCGGTCGGGCCAGTGCTCGGAGACGATCTGCCCGTCCTTGAGCGGCGGCACTTCCTCGACGCCGCGCAGATGGATGTAGCCGGG
Organism: Kiritimatiellia bacterium; assembly: GCA_017412325.1. Lineage (GTDB taxonomy): Bacteria > Verrucomicrobiota > Kiritimatiellia > RFP12 > UBA1067 > UBA1067. The sequence goes on from JAFPYE010000057.1 coordinate 8,213, forward strand.
GTTGCCCATCTCGCTGATGCGCGCCTTGCCGCCCAGCCGGAAGTCGAAGAGCGAGAAGGTGGCGTAGCCGATCTTCCGGACTTCGCAGATCGGCAGCGAGTCCATGATGATCTCGACGGCCTCCAGCGTCGGGATGTTCGACTTCAGGAACTCGATGGCCATCGCGGTCGTCATCGTCGCGAGGACGTTCGCCTTCACGCCGCTGCCGAGGCCGTC
>JAFPYE010000058.1 GCA_017412325.1 Kiritimatiellia bacterium
ACATCATGTGTGGAATCGTTGGATTTGTATCGAAAAAGACGCCGGCGGTCGGACCGCTGGTGAATGGTCTTCACCGTCTCGAATATCGCGGCTACGATTCGGCAGGGGTCGCGCTGGAGTCCGCCGACGGCATCAAAGTCTATAAGCAACGCGGTAAGGTGGCCGAACTGGAGAAGCTGCTCAAGCGGGCGCTGCCGGAGGAAAAGCGCGGCGCCTATACGATCGGAATCGCGCACACGCGCTGGGCGACGCATGGCTTGCCGACGGTCGCCAACGCCCATCCGCATGTCGCCGCCGACGGCAGTCTCGCGCTGGTGCACAACGGCATCATCGAAAACTACGCGTCGCTCCGCGCGAAACTCGAACAGGAGGGCGCGCGCTTCCTGTCGCAGACCGACACCGAGGCACTGGCCCATCTCGTGGCGTTCTTCGACAAGGGCGATTTGCTTTCCGCCGTCTGCGAGGCCCTGAAGCGCGTCGAAGGCACCTACGGAATGGCGGCGATTTCCGCCCGGCACCCCGGCGAAATGGTCGTCGCGCGCCGCGGGAGTCCGCTCGTGATCGGCATCGGCGACGGCGAGATCGTCGTCGCGAGCGACGTCTCGGCCATCGTCGCCTACACGCGGCAGGTCATCTATCTCAAGGATGGCGACGTGGCGAAAATCACCGCGGGCGGCGTGGAGATCCATTCGCTCGACAACGCGCCCGTCTCGCGCGAAGTCCAGCAGATCGACTGGGACATCGGCGCCATCGAGAAGGGCGGCTACGCGCACTTCATGCTCAAGGAGATTTTCGAGCAGCCCGACGCCATCCGCAACACGATTCGCGGCCGGCTCGATCCGTCTGGCGGCACGGCGCTCCTTTCCGGCCTCAACCTCACGCCGCGCGAGCTCGCCGCCGTGCGGCGGCTGGTGATCGTCGGCTGCGGCACGTCGCTGCATGCGGGCATGGTCGGCAAATATCTTTTCGAGGGACTTGCGGATCTGCCGACCTCGCCGGAACAGGCGGCGGAGTTCCGCTATTCCAACCCGATCGTCGGTCCCGACGACTGGGTGATCGCGCTTTCGCAAAGCGGCGAAACGGCCGATACCCTGGCGGCGGTGCGCGAATCGATCCGGAAGGGCGCGCTCGTCTCGGGGCTCTGCAACGTCGTCGGCTCCACGATCGCGCGCGAAGCGGGGCGCGGCGTGTATCTGCACGCCGGTCCTGAAATATCCGTCGCCTCGACAAAGGCGTTTACCGCGCAGGTCACGGCGCTCTTGATGACCGCGCTCAAGATGGGCCGCACCCGCCGCCTGTCGCGCGAGGCCGGCGACCGGCTCGTCGCGGAAATTTCGCGCATCCCCGAACTCATCGGCGAAGTCCTCAAGACGAACGATGCTATCGCGAAGGTTGCGGAGAAATATGCGAACGAAAACGACATGTTCTTCATCGGCCGCGGCATCCTCTATCCGACCGCGCTTGAAGGTGCGCTGAAGATCAAGGAAGTCGCCTACGTCCACGCCGAGGGCTACCAGGCGGCGGAGCTCAAGCATGGCCCCATCGCGCTGCTGTCGGAGAAGACGCCCGTCGTCGCGCTGCTTGCGGACATCCCGGGAAAGGAAAAGACGCTCGGCAACGTCCAGGAGTGCCGTGCCCGCAACGCGCCGGTCGTCGGCATCGTCACAGAAGGCGATGCGGCCGCGGCGGCCGCCGTGACGGACGCGCTTGTCATCCCGAAGACGAGCCCCGAGCTCGCCCCGATCGTGACGGTCGTCGCCCTGCAGCTCTTCGCCTATCACGTTGCGCGGTTGCGCGGCTGCGAAATCGACCAGCCCCGCAATCTGGCCAAATCGGTGACCGTTGAATAAGGTTCAAGGAAATGAAGAGGAGCAGCAAAATGAACGGACAGCAAGGGCTCTATCGGAGCGAGTATGAACACGATGCGTGCGGCGTCGGGCTGGTGGCGGATTTGAACGGCACGCCGAGCCACGCCATCGTCGCGGCGGGGCTGACGGTCCTGAAGCGCCTCATGCATCGCGGCGCGACCGGCAACGATCCCGAGACGGGCGACGGCGCGGGATTGCTCTTGCAGCTTCCGAAAGCGTTCTTCCGCAAGGTTTTATCTCGCGCAGAGACGCCGAGGCGCAGAGAAGATGAAGTGTTTGCGGTTGGGATGATTTTTGGGGGAGAGGGAGAAGAAGAAAAGATTGAGACTATCGTAAAGGAGAACGGCTGCGGCGTGTTGGCGTGGCGCGAGGTGCCGACCAATCCCGACGCCATCGGCCATGACGCCCGCGCCGTCATGCCGCGTATCCGGCAGATATTCATGGCGGCAGACAAGGATGATTCTGACGATAGACGTGAAATGAGAGACGAGAGACGAGACGATAAGACATCAGACCTTGAGACGAGCGAGCCATGCGCGTCTCATGTTTCGCGTCTCACGTCAAATCCCTTCGAAAACCGCCTC
>JAFPYE010000008.1 GCA_017412325.1 Kiritimatiellia bacterium
ACCGCAAGAACGGGGTGCGGCTGACGGACTTCGAATCGGCGCTCATCTCGCGCATCCTCGTCCTGCGGCGGAAGGGCCAGCCGGTCACGCCCGATGCGCTCCTGCGCGCCCTCGACGACGAAGACTGAATTTGAAAATCGCGGGGACAGGCCCCGCGATCACCAGTTGACGGGGGCGATGCCGTGCGCGGCAAGGTAGTCGTTGGCGCGGGCGAAGGGCCGTGAGCCGAAAAAGCCCCGATAGGCCGAGAGCGGCGACGGATGGGGCGAGGCGATGACGCAGTGGCGCGCGCGGTCGATGAACGCGCCCTTGCGCTGGGCGTAGCTCCCCCACAGGATGAAGACGAGGTGCTCGCGGCGCGTGGCGAGCGCGTGGACGACGGCGTCGGTGAAGACTTCCCAGCCCCTGTTCTGGTGCGACCCCGCGCGGTGCGCCGCGACGGTCAGCGTCGCGTTGAGGAGCAGCACGCCTTCCTGCGTCCAGCTCATCAGATCGGGCATCTTGCCGAGTTCCTTGGCGATGTTCTCCAGCGACGGCGGCGGCTTGACGGCGGGCGGCACGTAGAAGGCGAGCCCCTGCGCCTGGCCGGGCTCGTGGTAGGGGTCCTGGCCGAGGATGACGACCTTCACCCGGTCGAACGGCGTGCGGTTGAACGCCTCGAAGATCTTGCCGGGCGGCGGGTAGACGATGCCGTTCGCATAGGCGGACTTGACGAACGCCGCGAGATCGGCGAAGTAGGGCTTGTCGAACTCCTCCTGGAGGACCGCGCGCCAGCTTTCTTCAATCTTCACTTGCATGACGCTGCATATTTTACCATATTTCGCGGTGCGATATGATATACTACGCGCACCATGCTCATTCTCGCCGCCAGTCTCTTCTTCGCCCATCCGACGCCGCTCGACATGCCGCGCGCGGAGGCGTATCTCGTCCGTGCGGACGGCGTGCGGCGGCTGGAAGACCGCTTCAACACGCTCGACCTGTGGACTTCGCGCGCGGTGCTGGGCCGATGGGAAGACGACGACGGCCGCGCGTTCATGGTCGCGAAGCTCGACGTGCTGGCGCCGGCCTTCAGCGAGACGGCCGTCACGCGCGTCGCCTACGCCGCGTCGACGGCGACGATCGACGCCAAGAAAGACCTCGACTTGCTGGGCGATGCGATCCGGCTCCTCTCGCCCGTCGACAAGGCGGACGAGCCGACGCGCCCGCATCAGCCGATCCGCGGCCTCAGGGACGTCCTCTATTTCCAGGGCACCAACACCTCGGCGATTGTCTGCGCGTTCTGGCCCGAAAAGTCGCCCGCCTGGTATCTGGCCACCTGGGAACTGGCCCTGGGCGACGACTTCGACTCTTCCCGGGAAACGTTCGAGAAGGACTTCCTCGGCAAATGGGATGAGATCGTCGAAACGGAACTGCCGAGCGAGCGCGCGCAGCCCGGGGAAAAGGCGGCGCGGCGCACCGGTCCGCCAAAGAAAAGGCCGCCTGCGGACGAGCGGGAGCTCCTGCGCGCGGACGCGCACCACAGCGTGACCAACTACGCGTCCTGGCACGTGACCGACGCGGACGAGTTCACGATCCTCGACCACCTGCCGCCGTCGGGCGCGTTCATGTCCGCGCTCACGAACGACCTGAAGCGGATGCGCACCGCCTACGCCGAAACGGTGCCGAGCCCCCTGGACGGCTCCAACGTCCTCTGCGTCGCGCGCCTCTTCTCCGACCGCAACGAATACCTCGACGCGGTGGGCGACGACCTGAAGTGGAGCGCGGCCTACTGGTGTCCGTCGCGGCGCGAGCTCGTGGCCTACTTGCCCGCGGACGGCGGCGGCGAGCTCCTGAAGACGATCCGCCACGAGGCGTTCCACCAGTATCTCTCCTACGCGACCGCGATGATTGCGGCGTCGCCGTGGTTCAACGAGGGCTATGCGCAGTATTTCGAGGACGCGGCGTCGCGCGACTGGGAATTGGGCGCGGTCGAACTCGACTACGAGAAGTTCGCCGACGCGATCCCCGCCGTCCTCCAGATGGACTACGGGCAGTTCTACGACGGCACCGACCTCCAGCGGCGCTTCAACTACCGCCTGGCGTGGTCGATTGCCTACTTTATCGAAAACGGCGCGCCGAAGATCCGCTTCCAGCCGTTCAAGGACCTGAAGCGCGACTACATTGCGGCGCTCCTCGAGACGCACGACATGCGGCAGGCGACCGCCGCGGTGTTCGCGGACAAGGCGCGGCTGGAGCTGTTCGTCAACGAGTGGAAGAAATTCTGGAAGAACCTTCGCTAGGGGAAGAGGAAAGGGAAGAACGTGTTTGACATCATCGTATTGGCGGTCTTGCAGGGCGTGGCGGAGTTTCTGCCGATTTCCAGCTCGGGCCATCTCGTCATCGGCCAGCATCTTCTGGGCGTGAACGAGCCGGGGATGCGCCTCGACCTCTGCCTCCATTTCGGGACGCTCCTGAGCATCTGCGTCTTCTACCGCAAGGTCATCGGCCGCATCATCGCGAACTTCGAGTGGGTCTACGTCCTGAAGATCCTCGTGAGCGCGCTCCCCGCCGTCGCGGTCTACGCGTGCTTCAAGGACTTCATCGACGGCATGTTCGAAAACGCGCGGATGGTCGGGGCGCTGTTGATGTTCACGGGCGCGGTGCTGATCGGCACGCGCTTCATGCCGCGCGGCAACCGCGAGGTCGGCTTCGGGCGCGCGCTCCTGATGGGACTGGGGCAGGCGCTGGCGCTCCTGCCGGGCGTCTCCCGTAGCGGCATGACGCTCGCCTCCGCGCGTGGCGGCAAGGTCGATCCCGAGAAGAGCGCGGAATTCTCCTTCCTCATGTCCGCGCCGCTCATCCTGGGCGGGATGGTCCTGGAGGTCTTGAAGGAGATGCGCCAGATCCACCTGCGCCCCCTCGATTCGCTCGGCTGGGGCGATCTCGCCGTCGGCGCGGCGGTCGCGGCGGTCGTGGGCTACTTCTCGCTTGCGCTGCTCGTCAAGGCGCTGAAGGGCAAGTGGTTCTGGCTCTTTGGCCCCTACTGCCTCGTCGCCGGCCTGCTCACGCTTTTGCTGACCTGAGGTCCCGGCCATGGCACGTCTGCTGATCCTGGCGCCTTTGCGCGGCGTGACGATCCGGTGCTTCCGCACGGCGTTTGCCGGGCCGATCCGCGCGGCAGGGTTCACGGAGGCGGTGACGCCGTTCATCCCGGCGGCGGCGGGCTACGACCCCCTGAAGGACCGCGAGCTGGGCGGCGGCGCGTCCGCGGCGGTTGTGCCGCGGCCAGACCTGCCGGTGACGCCGCAGTTCATCGGGAAGGACCCGGCGGCGTTGCGCGTCGCGCTGGAGCGGATCAAGGCGGCGGGCTACGAAAGGGCGGACCTGAACTGCGGCTGCCCGTTCCCGATGGTGCGCAACAAGGGGCGCGGGGCGGGGCTCCTGCGCACGCCGGACGTGCTGCGCCGGCTGCTGGAGGTCGGATGCGCGACGATGGGCGACGGGAACTTTTCGGTCAAGGCGCGGCTCGGCGTGGAGCGGCCCGACGAGCTGCTGCGGCTGATGCCGCTCATCAACGCGTTTCCGCTCCGCTTCCTGGCCGTCCATGCGCGCACGGCGCGGCAGATGTACGCGGGCGTCTGCGACCGGGCGGCGTTCGACGCGATCCGGGCCGCGGCGAACGTGCCGCTCGTCGCCAACGGCGACTTGGAGACGACGGACGCCGTGGCGGGAACGGTCGGCACGATGGTGGGGCGCGCGTTTATCCGCGCGCTGGGCGAGCGGGACGACATCGGCGAACTGCTGGACGGCTATGTCGCGGCGAGCGCGGCGGAACTGTGCGGCGAGCGGCCCGTCCTCGGGCGGCTCAAGGAGCTGCTCGGCTACTGGAAGGACAGCCCGCGCTGGCGCCGCCGCTGGCAGGTCGCCAAGATGGCGCGGTCGCTCGCCGAAATCCGCGTGTGGTAGGCGCGCCGTTTGCGAAAATTCGTTTATCTTTTCACCCCTTGCGCCGGGTGGGGGCATTATGATATACTACGCGCCATTCATTCACCGAAAGGGAAACAGAAAAGATGGTTAAGATTCGCATGCGTCGCACCGGTTGCACCAACCACGCGACCTATCGCATTGTCGCGGCGGACGAGCGTTCGCCCCGCGACGGCAAGTTCCTGGAGATTCTCGGCTGGTACGATACCCAGATCAAGGACGAGAACTTCAAGCTCGACCTCCCGCGCGTCGATTACTGGCTCTCCAAGGGCGCCAAGCCCTCGACCACGGTCGCGAGCCTGATCCGCCGCGCCAAGAACCCCAACCTCAAGCCGCACCACGCCCGCAAGGCGAAGGCCGAAGCGAAGAAGGAGGGCTAAGCCATGGGTATCAAGATTCTGGACAAGATCAACGCCGAGCAGACCGCGAAGCTGGCGGAGAAGAACTTCCCCGAGTTCCGCACGGGCGACATCGTCCGCGTGTCGATCAAGATCAAGGAAGGCGACAAGTTCCGCGTGCAGGACTTCGAGGGCAAGGTGCTCGCGATCGACAACGGCCGCACGAACGTGTCGGGCAACTTCACGGTGAGCCGCGAGAGCTACGGCGTGCGCGTCGAGAAGCTCTTCCCGTTCAACAGCCCGTGGATCCAGGCGATCAAGGTCGTGAAGAAGTCGCCGTCGTGGCGCACCAAGCTCTACACGGAGCGCACGTTCTGCTCGCACAAGGCGGTCCGCAAGATCGTCAAGAAGTAACGAACGACGAAGCGCGACTGGTACGTGCTGCACGTCAAGCCGAGGACCGAAAAGAAGGTCGTCGAGTATCTTGACAGCTACGGGTACTTCCGCCAC
>JAFPYE010000059.1 GCA_017412325.1 Kiritimatiellia bacterium
GTGTAGGCCGCCGAGCGGATCACCGCGCCGTCCGCGAACGGATCGGAGAACGGCACGCCGAGTTCGATCACGTCCGCGCCGCCCGCCACGAGCGCGTCCACCGCCGCTTCGCTCGCGGCGAGCGTGGGGTAGCCCATCGTCAGATACGCGACAAACGCGCCGCGCCCTTCCGCCTTCGCCCGCGCGAATGCCCGGGTGATGCGTGTGCTCATTGCGCTTCTCCTTTCGCGCGCTTGTAGGTCAGGATGTTGTCCATGTCCTTGTCGCCGCGCCCCGACAGGTTGACGAGCAGGATCTTGTCCGGCCCGAGCTTCGGCGCGCGCTTGATCGCCTCGGCAAGCGCGTGGCTCGACTCGAGCGCGGGGATGATGCCCTCGTAGCGGCAGAGGTCGTCGAACGCGGCAATCGCCTCGTCGTCGTCGATGACGGCGTACTCCGCGCGCCCGATGTCGTGCAGGTAGCAGTGCTCCGGCCCGACGCCGGGATAGTCCAGCCCCGCCGAGACGGAGTAGGTGTCGACGATGTTGCCCGCGTCCGTCTGGAGAAGCATCGTCTTCGCGCCGTGGAGGACGCCGAGCCGCCCGCCGTTGATCGACGCCGCGTGCTCGCCCGTCGCGAGCCCCTTGCCGCCCGCCTCCACGCCGACGAGCTTCACGTCCGTGTCGTCGAGGAAGCCCGCGAAGAGCCCCATCGCGTTCGAGCCGCCGCCGACGCACGCGATCGCCTCGTCGGGGAGCCGCCCGAACTTCTCGAGGCACTGCCGCCGCGCCTCGACGCCGATGACGCTCTGGAAGTCGCGCACCATCTCGGGATACGGCGCCGGCCCGGCCACCGTGCCGATGACGTAGAAGGTGTCGTCGCAGTTCGTCACCCAGTCGCGCAGCGCCTCGTTCATCGCGTCCTTCAACGTGGCGCTGCCCTCCTCGACCGCGACCACCCGGGCGCCGAGCATCCGCATGCGCGCCACGTTCGGCGCCTGGCGCTTCACGTCGATGGCGCCCATGTAGACCTCGCACGGCATCCCCAGAAGCGCCGCGACCGTCGCCGTCGCGACGCCGTGCATGCCCGCGCCCGTCTCCGCGATGAGCCGCTTCTTGCCCATGCGCTGGGCGAGGAGCGCCTGGCCGATCGTGTTGTTCACCTTGTGCGCGCCCGTGTGGTTCAGGTCCTCGCGCTTGAGGACGATCGTCGCGCCGCCGAGCTTCGCGCTCAGCCGCTTGCAGACGGTGAGCGGCGATTCGCGCCCGACGTAGTCGTGCAGGATCTCGTTGAACGCGCGCTGGAACGCGGGATCGCGCTTCGCGTCCGCATAGGCCGCCGCCAGTTCGTTCAGCGGCCCCATCAGCGTCTCGGCGACATACTGGCCGCCATAGACTCCGTAGTGTGTTTTCATAAGTCAGTTAGGTGGTTGGGTGGGATAGAGGGGTTGACAGACAGCAAGTTTTTCCTTCAACAGTCTCAGAACGGGAGCACGCAATCGCCATAGCGGCCGACATCGCCATCGTGGGAAAGCAGCCGCAGGCCTTCTTCAACCGCCTGGGCGACCAGCATCCGGTCGAAAGGATCCCTGTGCAACCACGGCAACTCGCCGACGCGTCTTGCATGGCTTGAGGCAAACGGCAGTTCGGTGATCGCCGACGCCAGCGCATCCCGTCGCACTTCGTCTGGCGGGCAAGGCATCGCCGCGGGCTTCAGCGCATGCTTCATGGCGATCTCCAGTATCGACACGGAACTGAAGAACAGTTCATTTCCCGGCTTGAGAATCTGCTTGCGAAGGGCGCTCGGCAGCTTGGGATTGCCCGTCAGAAACCACAGCAAGGCATGGGTGTCAAAGAGTATTCGCATAAAAATCCGCCTCGATCTCCTTGTCAAGGGCCTTGTCCTGCGCTTCCCAATTTTGGGGGAAGCGCCATTTCCCCTTGGACAACCCCGCCTTGGCCGTCGGCGCTTCCTCGGCCAGCGTCAACGCAAATGGTATGCCCTTCATGCGCTTGCAACGTTGAAAAAACATGCGGACGGCTGTCGACATGTCAAGGCCGAGCGAAGTGAATATCTCGGCGACCTCGTCTTTCAACGGGCGATCCACGCGAATTTGTATCAGAGCCTGTTGCATTGCCTACCCCTTCTATTTGTAACGACAATGTAAGTATATTATATTTGTTCGCCGTCGTCAATGCACCCCATCAACTCTTTCAACTTCTCGCCAGGTCTTTCCGCGCGCATGAGCGCGGTGCCGACGAGAAAGCCGTCCGCGCCCGCCGCCTGCGCCGCGCGGATCGCCGCCGCCGTGTGCATCCCCGATTCGGCGATGCGCACGCACGTGGACGGGATCCGACCGATCAGCTCTTCGATCAGCGCGACGTCGGTCGCGAACGTGCGCAGGTTGCGGCAGTTGACGCCGATCACCTCGCAGCCGAGGTCCACCGCCCGCCGGATCTCCTCTGCGTCATGCGTCTCCACGAGCGCCTTCAGGCCGAGCTCGTGCGCAAGCGCCTTGAGTGCGCGCAGCTCCGCGTCGTCCAGCACCGCCGCGATGAGCAGCACCGCATCCGCGCCCGCGAGCCGCGCCTCCGCCACCTGGTAGTTCGTCGTGACAAAGTCCTTGTAGAGGATCGGCAGCTTCACGCGTTGCCGCGCCGCGCGCAGATACCGTTCGTCGCCGAGGAATCGGTGCGGCTCGCAGAGGACGGAGAGCGCCGCCGCGCCCGCCGCCTCCAGCTCGACCGCCAGCTCTTCGGGCTGGAAGTCGGCGCGAATCAGCCCTTCGCTCGGGCTCGCCTTCTTCAGCTCCGCGATAATCCGCGGCGCGCCCTTCCGCGCGCGGAACGCCGCCGCGAAGTCCTTCGGCTCGGGCGTTTCGGCGATCTGGCGGAGGAGCTGCCGGTAGGGCAGCTGCGCTTCGCGCGCCGCCGCGTCCGCCCGCCGCACCGCGCTCAGCTCGACCAGGATGTCGCGCGTCTTGTTTTCGTTTGCTGGGAGTTGACTTGTCATGTGCTTGTCTGCCCTTGAAATCCGGAATCGGCCGCGCGCGCAGACGGCGCGGCGCGGTCGCACGGCGTGACGAACGATTCGGCGTCCGCGAAGCGGTCGAACGCGCAGTCGAGCGCGGCGACCGTGTGCGCGTCGGCGCTCAGGACGAACTTCACGCCGCGTGCGCGCAGCAACGCGCGGAAC
>JAFPYE010000060.1 GCA_017412325.1 Kiritimatiellia bacterium
ACGAACGACCTGCGCGTCGGCACCTGCGCGAAGGCGACGTACACGAAGGCGACGTCCAAGATCGTGATGTACGGCGACGGCGCGGAGACCGTCGCCAAGCTGACGGACAACGGCAAGCGCAAGAGCGAGGTCGAAGGCCGGAAGATCACGTTCTGGATCGATTCCGAGCAGGTCGAGGTCGAGGGGTCGACGATCACGCTGGACACGGGCGCGCTGGGCGGCAAGGAAGGCGCGAAGAAAATGTTGGGAAAATGAGCGAACAGAAGGACATCGTTACGGAGGCGATGCGCGCGATGGCGGCGGAGAAGACCGCGACCGCGCGGGAGCCGGATTTGGTCGCAACGGGGCTGGTGAAGGTCTACGGCGACCGCACGGTGGTGAACGGCATGGACGTGTCGTGCGCGTGCGGCGAGGTGGTTGGGCTCCTCGGGCCCAACGGCGCGGGCAAGACGACGACGTTCTACATGGTCGTGGGCCTCGTGCAGCCGAACGGCGGAAAGGTCGTCTTCCGCGGCGAGGACATCACGCGGCTGCCCGTCTTCCTGCGGGCGCGCAAGGGGCTCGGCTACCTCGCGCAGGAGGCGTCGATCTTCCGCAAGCTGACGGTGTGGGAGAACGTGATGGCGATCCTCGAGACGCTGCCGATGAAGGCGAAGGCGCGGCGGCAGCGCGCGGAGGAGCTGCTCGCGCCGTTCGACCTCATGAAGGTCGCGAAGCAGCCGGCCTACACGCTCTCGGGCGGCGAGCGGCGCAAGCTGGAAATCGCCCGCGCGCTCGTGCGCAACCCGGCGATCCTGATGCTGGACGAGCCGTTCGCGGGCGTGGACCCGCTGTCGGTGAACGAGATCCAGGAGATCGTCAAGCGGCTCGCCCGGCAGGGGCTCGGCATCATCATCACCGACCACAACGTGCGCGAGACGCTCTCGGTTGTCGACCGCGCGTACATGGTCTACGACGGACGGCTCCTCAAGGAGGGGACGACGGCGGAGCTGATCGCCGACGAGGAGGTCCGCACGCGCTACCTCGGCGCGGGATTCAGGATGTGAGAGAAGGAAAAATTCACCAACCAGAGAACGAAAGGAGTCAAGCCATGGCAATTGAAGTTACGATGCGTCACAGCGACGTGAAGATCGAGTCGCTCAAGGAGTATGCGGAAGCGCGGATGGAGAAGCTGCAGGAGCGTTTCCCCAAGGTGACGAGCATCAACATCGTCATCGACGTCGACGTGAAGAAGCACATGTACATGTGCGAAGTGATCGCGAACCGTCTCGGCGAGACGGCGGTCGGCGCGAAGGAATTTTCCGAGAGCGCGAAGAGCGTGATCGACACCGCCGCCGCGCGCGCGGAGCGCCAGCTCCTGCGGATGCGCGTCAAGGCGCGCAAGGGCACGGTCCGCAAGCAGCGCGCCGCGTCGGTGAAGAACTGAGGGAGCAAGGATGCACGACCTGCCGACCAAAGACGCCGAGAAAGGCACCGCCTGCACCGTGGCCGACTTCCTTGAAGCCGGCCGCGAGCGGCTGTCGCTTTCGGTGGTCGTCGGCGGGCGGGGCCTGTCGCGGCGGATCCACGAGCCGATCGTCAACCGGCCGGGGCTGGCGCTCGCCGGCTTCTGCACGCACTTCCCGTGGCAGCGCATCCAGGTCATCGGCAACGCCGAATCGGCCTACGTGCGCTCGGTGCCGACCGCGACGCGGCTGGCGCGCTTCAACGAGATGGTGCGCCGCCGCGCGTGCGTCTTCATCTACACGGCGGGCCACCGGCCGAGCCGCGAGGTGGTGGCCGTGGCGGAGAGGCGGGGCGTCGTCCTGATGACGAGCCCGCTGGCGACGCGCGACTTTGCGTACCGCGCGACGGTCATCCTCGGCACGCTGAACGCGCCGCGCACCGCGCTCTACGGGACGATGGTCGAGGTGAGCGGGCTCGGCGTGTTCCTGGAGGGCGCGGCGGGGCTCGGCAAGAGCGAGACGGCGCTCGGGCTCCTGAAGCGCGGCGCGGCGCTCGTCGCCGACGACCTCACCTGCATCCGCAAGGACGTGGCGACGAACAGTCTCTTCGCGAGCGCGTGCGACTCCACGGCGGGCTACATGGAGATCCGCGGCATCGGCATCGTCAAGGTGCCGCGCATCTTCGGCATCGACGCGGTGCGCGGCGAGAAGCGGCTGGAGCTGGTCGTCACGTTCAAGCGGCTGAAGGACATCAAGGGCGAGGTGGATCGCATCGGCGGGCAGCCCCGCCTCGTGCGGACGATCCTCGGCGTGGACATCCCGAACATCGTGCTGCCGGTGTCGGAAGGGCGGGACCTCGTCAACATGGTCGAGACCGCCGCACAGCAGCACAAGCTGATTTCGACGGGCTACAACCCCGTCGCCGAGCTTTCGGCGCGCCTCCGCCAGGCGCACCAGGCGAAGTCACAACACAGGAAGGGCAAGCGAAATGGCTGAAAAAATCACCAAGGAGTTCACGCTCCTCAACAAGTACGGCATGCACGTGCGTCCCGCCGGGCTGTTTGCGAAGACCGCAAGCCGCTATGATGCCGAGGTCGAGGTCGAGAAGGACGGCAACGTCGTCTCGGGCAAGTCGATCATGGCGCTGATGACGCTCGAGGCGACCTGCGGCGCGGTGCTGAAGGTCACCGCCTCGGGTCCCCAGGCCGCCGAGGTGCTGGACGACCTGGAGGCGCTGATCGGACGCAAGTTCGACATCCCGGACGAACAGTAGTTCGTCATGGGCGGCGTCGCTCCAATGAAGACGGTCACGGGCCTGGCCATCGCCCGCGGCTTTGTTTCCGGCCCCGTGTTCATCTACCGCGGGGACGGCGAGATCCCTGTTCCCGAATACGTCGTCGCGGAGGGCGAGGAACAGGCGGAGCTGGAGCGGCTCAAGAGCACCATCGCGCGCATCCGGAGCGACCTCGAGAAACTGATCGCCGCCTTGCGCGAACGGACGGGCCGCTCCGACATCCGCGTCTTCGAGTGCCACCTCATGATCCTCGAGGACGAGGTGCTGATGTCGGAGATCGAGGGCTACGTCAAGGAGGACCGCCTCAACGCCGAGGCCGCCGTGCGCAAGGCGATGGGCAACGCCCGCGCGCTCTTCGGCAAGATGCACGACCAGTATTTCCGCGAGCGCGTGCGCGACATCGACGACGTCGAGCGGCGGCTTTTGAAGAAGATGACGGGCATTGACCGCCGCCCGCACCTGGAATTGAAGTCGCCCGCCATCGTGGTGGCCGACGACCTGACGCCGTCCGAGACCGTGCAGCTGCCGCGCGAATTCGTGCTCGGCTTTGCGACGAACAAGGGCTCGACGACGAGCCATGTGGCGCTCCTCGCGCGCGCCCTGGCGATTCCCGCCGTGGCGGGGCTCGGGGACATCACGGCGCAGGTCGCGCCGGGCGAACGCATTTTGCTGGACGGCACGAACGGCGCGATCACGCTCAACCCCGACGCGAAGACGGTTGCGCATTTCGAGGCGCTCGTGCGGCGCCAGAAGGAACTGGACGACGCCGCGCAGCTGGGCGCGCCCGCCGGGACGCTGAAGGACGGCGGGGACATCCGCATCTGCGCGAACACGCATCCCGGCATCCCCGTGGCGGGGCTGAAGGAGCTGGGCGCGCGCGGCGTCGGGCTCTACCGCAGCGAATACCTGTGGCTGGACCGCGAGTTCGAGCCGTCCGAAGAGGAGCAGTTCAAGGCGTACAAGTCCGCGGCCGAACTGTCGGCCAAGCTGGGCGCGGGCGCGGCGGTCACGATCCGCGCGCTCGACATCGGCGGCGACAAGACGATGCGCGGCATTTCGACCAAGGAGGCCAACCCGTTCCTGGGCAACCGCTCGATCCGCTATCTCCTGTCGCAGCCCGCGACGTTCCGCACGCAGCTGCGGGCGATTCTGCGCGCGTCGGCGTTCGGCAAGGTGCGCATCCTGTATCCGATGATCAGCTGCGTCGAGGAGTTGCAGCAGGCGGCGGTCATCCTGGCCGAAGTCAAGCGCGACCTCGATGCGACGGGCCTCGCCTACGACAAGGACGTGGCAGTCGGCGCGATGATCGAGGTGCCGAGCGCGGCCATCATCGCGGACGAGATGGCGGAACTCGTCGATTTCTTCTCCATCGGCACGAACGACCTCGTGCAGTACACGCTGGCGGCGGACCGCGGCAACGACGCGGTGGCGTACCTCTACCAGCCGCTCCATCCGGCGATCATCCGGCTCGTCCGCCACACGGTGGCGGCGGCGAAGGCGAAGGGCATTCCCGTCGCGGTCTGCGGCGAATCCGCCTCCGATCCCGTCATCGGCGTCTACTGGGCGTCGCTCGGCGTGGACACGCTGTCGATGTCGGCGACGTTCATCCCGTCGATGGCGCGGATTCTCGCGCGGTTGACGCGCGCCGACCTCGACGACTACGCGAAGGTGCCGGACGCGCTGCCGCGCGGCTCGACCGGGCAGGAAATCTTCAATGCGTGCCATCGTTGGATGGTCGCGAAAATCCCCGACCTCGAGGAAACGATCGGATGATTTCCGTTCCGGGAATCCAGATCGAACGCATCGCGGCGGCTCTCGGGCGCGGCGAGCCGCTCTACGAACTTTCGCTCAAGGCGGCGCGCACGGTCGCAGACGATTTCGGCGGCGTGGTCGCCGCGACCTTCTCAAACCCCGAACGGTTCCCGTCGCTCGCGGTGCGCGTGGCGGCGGCGCTGGGCCTGCCCGCCGCGATTCCCGCCTTTGACGTGCAGATGGCGTGCAGCGCCTATCCCTACGCGCTCTACTTGGCGGGACGGCTGGCCGCCGACACGGGGAAGAAGATTCTCGTCGTCGACGGCGACGTGCAGTCGCCGCTCGTGGACGCGGCCGACCACGCGACGGGCCACATCTTCTCGGACGCGGCGACAGCGACGGTCGTTTCGGTCGACGGGCGCCGGACCTCGCAGTTCGATTTCCTCTCCCGGGCGAACGACGCGCTGCAGTGCCCGGCGGCGGGGCCGATCCACATGGACGGGTTCGCGGTCTTTTCGTTTGTCGCGGTCGAGGTCTCGGCGTTCCTGAAGTCGTTCCTCGCGGCGCTGCCAGCGGGGACGGACTTCGCGGCGTTCGTGCCGCACCAGGCGAATCCGTACATGATTCGCCAGCTCGCGCGCGCGCTGAAGTTGGAGGACAAGTTGCTGACGCTGGACGAAGCGATCCGGAACCCCGGCTCGGCCTCGGTGCCGCTGACGCTGGCGCGGGAAGGGGAGAATCTCGCGCAGAGGCGCAGAGGCGCAGAGGGAACAGCCGCTCCGATTCTTGTGGCGGGCTTTGGCGCGGGCTACAGCGCGGCGGTCGGCACGGTGCGCCTCGCGGACGGTTTCACGGGAGAGGTTTTATAAGGCGTTTGTCGCCGTGCGGGCGGTGCGCGGGAATCTCGGCCCGGATCCGTTGCGCAACTGCGGGACGGCGCGCGGGAAGCTTGGCCCGGCTCATCGCTCGGCCTCTTGAATCGCCTCGCTCGGAAAGAGCGACCACTGACCGCAACGCGCATTGGTGCGAGCCGTGCAGAGGGTCGCTCTTTACGTGCCCGGGCCGACTTCCCGCGCCCCGCCCGCTTCCGCCCTGGGACATCGCCATTCCTGCGCATTGTTTTCGTCCGCCGCCGCTTAATGGGCGCGTCTAAATGGACATGCATATCCGTATGAGCGAACACGCATATCTGCATTCGTGAATACGCATGTTCGTGTTTCTGAACATGCGTGTTCGCGTTTGTGAACATGCGTGTTCAGGAAATGGGATGCAACAAGGGAGGCGAAGAGTGGAAATTACCAATTTGCTCTTGCGCGTAGAAGCAAAGTTGTGATAC
>JAFPYE010000061.1 GCA_017412325.1 Kiritimatiellia bacterium
GATAGCGCCGCCCCTTTGCAGAAGTTCTCTCCGATACTATCCACCGTTGCATCATCAACCGTCGACGGAATCGTCAGCGTGCCGGTTATCTCGCCTGAATTGTTGGCCGTCACCCCTGTCAGCGTCGCTTTGCCAGACGACGTGGTGTATGACCATGTCAGGGTGCCATCGTCATACGTGTAGGTCGTTGCGCCCAGACAGCGCAGTCCGGCGAACACAACCGCCGCACAGGCGGCACGCGTGAACAGTTTCTTCATTTGGTTTTCCTTTCGTGTTTTCTGGTTTTATTTTGAACAAATCACTTTTTCGCTGAAGACTCCGCAGGGCTTTCCCTGCCATTCGTCCGGGCAGAAAATCCCAGCCTTCGTCCCAGCCAATCGCAGATTTTTGCCTTCCTCCGCTTTTTCCGGCGCAAAAAGCACCGGACGATGCGTTCGACATCGACATTCTCCGGCTGCACGGACGCTTGCGCCGCATCAGGGGCCATTTCCCCATCTTTCGCAAATTCCTTCATCTTGTCAGATACCTCCTTCCGCCTTGGCACAGGCTTGCTGCGCGGTCGCCTGAAAGATTTTCGACTGCAACTCCGCATCGCTGAACTTCAGGATTGCGCCCGTCTTTGACAGCGCCTTGACGAGCGAATCGATTGCGATTCCGTCTTCGTCGAGCCATACGACGCGCCATTCCACCCCAAGGTCACGAGACGTGTTATTAACGACGTTCGCCTGGAACGTGGCGTAGTCGCTCTTGCCTTTCGCGCATCTCGCATCGGCGACGTAGACCTTTGTGCCCAGGTCTGCGCCAATGGTCACCCTTCTGTCGGGCGGCGGAACGTTCGTCGCCACGCAGCCAGAAGTAAAATTGCAGAACGTGAATGAGACCATAGACAGGACCCATCCCAAGAGCATTCTTCCCTCCACTGCCTTTCTCTACTTTCTCCGCGCCTTTTCCCTGATAGGCCCGCCGCTCCAAGGCGCGGAAAAAAAGAGTGGCGTGCCTTACATCCTCATGTCTACGATAGGCATCGCCAAACGCCCGTTGAAAAACATGACTCGAAAGCACGCCACGTGGCTTCCCACGCGACGCAACCTTCGTATTCCGCTTTTCAACTGAGAAATTGGCGATTTCATCGTAAGCGTCATACGCAGTTGCGTACGTGTTGCGGTCCTTTTGGGATTCCGCAACTCCCCGTTGCACTCGGCTTGCGGCGCGTTTCCTCAACGCGCCCAATCGAGATTCACGGGGTTCTGCCCTTCTCAAACAGTAGAAAGCTGGAGACCTTCTTTCTTCGATTCGGGCCGGCGGCGGGCCAATGCGCATCCGCCGATGTCAAAGATCAAGTTCCGCAGTTGCCCACGAACGTCGAAATTGTATCAAATCCTCCCTTGACCTGACAAGTGCGATTTTTGGGGTCTGGAGGTTCTGGGAGTTCTAGAAACTCTAGAACGCCCGCTGACGCGGGCTGTTCGAGGACGCGCCTTGACAGGTGCTATTCTAGAAGTCCTAGGATGACATGCGGCAGCAGAGTTTGGAAAGCAAAATGAGAATTATATGCGGAAAATCTTGGAGCCGTTCTTACGGCTCAAGCGCGGGGCGCGGCAGGGCGCGTGTGAAGAAACAATCGCGACGCAGGGGTAACCGCCGCGGAGCGCGGCGGTTATGGCTGAATCCGGCCGATCGTCTAAGCGCGAAAGGCGTGACGACGCCGAAACAACGGTTTGACCGAGCTGTCGGGCCCGGAGTCGCGCGCTTTTTCGGGCGACCCTGCCGCGACAACCGCCGCGACGGACTAGCGCGGAGGGACTGCAGGCTGCACCGGCCGTCAATGTTGAATTAAGAACGTGCTACACCTTCAGCGGTATTGCGCGGCGAAAGCGCCGCGTGCGCGCAGCTCCGCGTCGGTGAGCGGACTGAGGCCCTTCGCCTTCAAATAGCGCACCGCCTTGCGATACGGCACGCGCGCCACCGCGACGCCGCGCAACGCCGCCGCGTTCTGCCGCGTCAGGAAATCGTTGTCCCAGCTGCCGTCCGCACGCTGCGACGCGACGAGTTCCTTCAGCGCCGCTTCGTCCGGCGCATAGGCGACGGTGTAGACGCGCGCCGCGGCGGGAATCGCCGCCGGACGCGTCGGCTGGAGGAAAATCGACAGCGCAATCGCAGCAAAGAGCGACGCCGCCACGAGATACCCCGCACGCGGCCACCAGAGGGCCGGTCCCTGCCGCCACGGGGCCTGTCCCCGGAGGCGCTCCGCGCGCGGCTCGACCGTCGCGGCGGCGCAGAGGCGACCGACCACCGCACGGTAGCCGGGCCCGAGTTCATCCAGCGTCGCTTCAAGATCCGCGTTCATCGAATATCTCCTTCAGCTTCTTCAAGGCGTTCGACATCCTCGACTTGACCGTTCCAACCGGAATCCCGAGAATGGCCGCGACCTCCGCGTACGGCAGGTCTTGGAACACCCCGAGCTCCACCACGTCGCGCAAGGGTTCGGAGAGCCGCGCGACCGCCCAGCGGACGTCCTCGCGCGCGCAGCTCGTCGACGGATCCGCCGTCGTCGGCTGCTCCTGCCCCCAGCTTTCCTCGCGCCGCTCCCTGCGGGTCTGGCGGCGCAAGGCGTCGAGCCGCACCTGCCGGGCCATCAGGAAGAGGAAGGTCGACAGCTTCGCCGTCGGCTCGTACTGGTCGCGGTAGTTCCACAGCCGGAGGTACGTTTCCTGGACGAGGTCTTCGCCTTCATCGTATGAAACGCCCTGACGCCAGAAGAAGTTCAGGAGATTTTTTTCAAATGTGCGCGCCTCCGCCATGAGGCGCTCGGCGTCACGGTCCAACATGGCGCGCCACCTCCGACGCGAGGGCGGAATACTCGAGCCCCAATCCGAGATACCCCCAGGCGACGACGACCGCCGCGCCCGTCGCAAGACCGACAAGGCAGCCGAAGAGCGCGTCCGACGGCTGCGCCAGCGCGCCGTTGACGAGCTTGCGCACGAGGACGCGCACAAGGCCGAACGCCAGGAGCGTGGCCACCAGCACCGCGCCCGCGCGCTGCCAGCCCACCGTGAGATACGCCGCCGAATACCGCCAGCCGAAGGTGCCCGTCGCCGACGCCGCGAGCGTCGCCATGAGAAACGCGAGCGTGCCGGAGAGGCCCCGGAAGAGGCCCAGGACCGCGAGCGCGATCGCGAGCCCCCCCAACGCGTAGTCTGCCGGCAGCAGGTTCACGCCGTCACCGCTTCCTGACGGGAATCGTCGCGCGGTACTGCTGGTAGACCGCGGCGGTTTTGCCGCGCCCGGCCTTCTGCAGCGCGCGGATGAGCGCATCGATCGCCGTCACGTCGTTCGGGCTCGCCGCGACCGCGCGCGAGAACGTCTCGACCGCGACCGCCGCCTGCCCGAGCTTCAGCGCGAGCTCGCCCGTGTGCAAGTGGACGTCCTTCGCGCTCGGACGGAGCGCGCAGGCGACCTTGTAGTAGTTGAGCGCCTCCAGCTGGCCCGGCTTCGACGTGTCGGTCTTCTCCCACGCCTTCGCGAGCCCCAGCGCCGCCGGATAGCTCAGCACGTCGGCGACGTACGCGTCGTTGTAGCGCAGCTTCGCCGTCTTGAACGTCTGCTTCGCCCACGCGGCCTCGGCCTTCTTGAGCGCCGCCGCGCTCGCCGCCACATCGCGCTTGTCCGCGCCCGGACGCTGCGCGGCCTCGCGCGCGATCGTCTCCTTCAGTTCGGGGATCGTCGTGCGCTGGACGCGCTTGACCTTGTCGTCCACGCCCTTGGCGAGCCGCACGAAGAGGTCGAACTGGTCGATGGCGGACTCGTTGTAGCCGAACGCGTCGCGGTAGAGCTTGCCGAGGTGGTAGCGCGCCGCCGCGTTGCGCCCGTCGAGGCGGATGGCCGCCAGGAGGCGCGTCCGCGCCCGCGCGCGCACTTCCTCGAGGTCGCTGCCGCTCGCGCCGAGCTGCATGATGTCGACGATGGCGAGCCCCGTCAGCCCGCGCGAACGGACCTCGGGCTCGGCGGAATCGGCGAGCTGCCGGAAGAGCGCCGCCGTCCGCGCGTAGTCCTTCCGGTAGAACGCGACCTGCGCGGCGACTTCGACGACGTCGCGGTCGCTGCCGGCCAGTTCCACCGCGCGGTCGATCGCCGCCGCCGCGTCGGGAAGCTCGCCGAGCGCGACGAGCGCCTGGGCCTGGAGGACGAGCGCATCCACGTTGCCGGGATTGCGCTCGAGCCCCGCCGCCAGCGACTTCACCGCGCGCTTCAGGTCGCGGCTCTCGAACGCCGCCCGGCCCGCCGCGAAATCGGCGCTGCCGTCGTCCTTCTCGCAGCCGGCGACGACCGCCGCGAGCGCGAGCGCCGCGAGGCACTTAAGCACGGATGATGGCGAGGAACTCGTCACGCTTGGCCTCCATGATGGCGGGCGTCTTGCCCTCGAGGTTGAGACGCACCAGTGGTTCGGTGTTGGACATGCGCACGTTCGCCCAGTAGCCCTCCGTGTCCCACGCGTCGACCGACACGCCGTCGAGCTCGAACACGCGCGCCTTCGCCGCGTAGTCCGCCTTGATCTTTGCGAGGATTTCCGCGGGCGGGGTGGTCGTGCGGGTGTTGATCTCGCCCGACTGCGCATACTTCTTGAGGGGCGCGATCAGCTCCGAGAGGGGCTTGTCGGACGCGCTGACGATGTTCGCGAGCGCGTACGTCGCCATCGACGACGACTCGGCCGTGAAGTTCGCCTTGAAGTAGTAGTGGCCGGAGAGCTCGCCCGCGAAGATCGCGTCGTTCTGGCGCATCTGCTCCTTGATGAAGGAGTGGCCGACGCGCGACATCATGGGCTTGCCGCCCGACGCCGCGATCGTCTCCTCCGCCATCTTGGTGGAGCGGAGGTCGTAGAAGCACGCCGCGCCGGGATTCGTCTTCAGCAGGTCCTGCGAGATGAGCGCCGTGATGAAGTCCATCGGGATGATCTCGCCCTTCTCGTCGATGAAGCCCGCGCGGTCCGCGTCGCCGTCGTACGCGACGCCGAACGCATACTTGCCGGGATTCGCCTTGATGAGCTTCTGCAGGTCGACGAGCGTCTCGTGCTCGAGCGGGTTCGCCGCGTGGTTCGGGAAGTCGCCGTCGTAGGTGCCGAAGAGGTCGTCGTGCGTCAGGAGCGTCTGCTCCGTGAACGCGACCGACTCCGCGATGCCCATGCCGTTGCCGAAGTCCATCGCCACGTGCACGGGCCGCGCGAGGTGCGCGAACGTGCGCACGTGCGCGCCGTATTCCTTCGCGACGTCGACCTTCGTCACCTTGCCCTGGCCGTTCGGCGGCTCGTTGCCCGTCATGGCCGCGACGAGCCGTTCGATGTCCTTGATGCCCGTCGCGCCGGAGATCGGCACCGCGTTCGCCTTGCAGAGCTTGCAGCCGTTCCATTCCTTCGTGTTGTGCGAGGCGGTGATCATCACCGAGCCGTCGGCCTTCAGCGTGCCGTTCGCGAAATAGCTCATCGGGGTCGAGGCGAGGCCGATGTCGAGGACTTCCACGCCCTCGTCGACAAGTCCCCGGGTGAACGCCGCGAAGAGCGAATCCGACGACTTGCGGCAGTCGCGCGCGACGACGACCTTGCCGCCCTGCACGCCCGCGAACTGCACGTAGGCGCGCGCAATCTTGTAGAAGTCGGCCTCGGCGAGATCCTTGCCGTAGACGCCGCGGATGTCATACGCTTTGAAGATGCCCATGGGTTTTTCCTCCTGTTGTTGTGTTGGTGTCGTGGTTCTTGTCAAATGTCGATTGATGCCGATAGTTTATCATAAATCCTGCGTCCGCGTCCAATCCTCTGATCGGGCGCCGTCCCCGCGCGGCTCAGACGATCAGCATGCAGTCGCCGTAGCTGAAGAACATGTAGTTGTTCCGGACCGCCATCGCGTAGGCGCAGAGGACCCGCTCGCGTCCCGCGAGCGCCGAGATCATCATCAGCAGCGTCGACTGCGGCAGGTGGAAGTTCGTCAGCAGCGCGTCGCACACCTTGAACGCGTAGGGCGGATAGATGAAGATGTCGCTCGCGCCCGAGCCCGCCGTCACGACCTGCCCCGGCGCGTGCGTCGCCGCCGCGACCGTCTCCAGCGTCCGCACCGTCGTCGAGCCGACGCAGAAGACGCGCCCGCCGCGCGCCTTGCACGCGTTGATCGCCGCCGCCGTCTCGGGCGGCACCGTAAACGCCTCGAAGTCCATCTGGTGGTCCTCGACGTTCTCCGCCTTCACGGGGCGGAACGTCCCCGGCCCCACGTGCAGCGTGACGGCGACGCGCGGCACGCCCTTCGCCTCGAGCGCGGCGAAAATCTCCGGCGTGAAGTGGAGCCCCGCCGTCGGCGCGGCGACGGAGCCGACGTGCTTCGCGTAGATCGTCTGGTAGCGTTCGCGGTCGGCCAGCTCCTCCTCGCGCGTGCCCTCGCGCTTGACGTAGGGCGGCACGGGCGTGTGGCCGAATTCGTCCAGGAGGTCCATCAGGGGACGGTCGCACGCAAACTCGACCTGCCACATCCCGATGCCCGCGAGCGGCTTCAAGAGCGTCGCCTTCAGCTCGCCGGCGGGGCCGAACGCGGCCTGCTGCCCTTCGCGGCACTTGCGTCCCGAGCCGACGATGCAGTTCCAGCGGAGTGAATCCTGCCCCGCCGTCATGCTCGGCCGCGCGTCGTCCGCATCCATCGGCGCGGCGTTCACCATGAGGATCTCGACGGCGCCGTGCGTGTCGGGCCATTCGCCGATGAGCCGCGCGGGAAAGACCTTCGTGTCGTTCACGACAAGCAGGTCGTTCGCGGTGATGTAGTCGACGATGTCCGCGATGTGGCGATGCTCCAGGACGCCCGTCTGCCGGTGCAGCACCATCATCTTCTCGGTGCCGCGCCGCTCGGCGGGATGCTGGGCGATGAGCCGCTCGGGAAGCGGATACCAGAACTGGCGCGTCTTCATCGTCTACTTCGCGCGATATTCGAGCCGCGGCGCGGCCTGGGCGTCGAGCGCCGCCTTGACCTCCGCGGCAAGCGTGCCGCGCCCGGCCGACATCGACAGCGACGAGAGGACCTTGCGCCACGAGAAGTCCTCGTCGTAGCGGTAGACGCGCACGCCGTCCGGCGCGCCCGCCAGCTGCTCCAGGATCTCCTCCGCGTCCTCGCGGTAGCCGATGGCGTCGATGAGCTTCAGCTCGCGCGCCTCCGCCGCCGAGAAGACGCGCCCGTCGGCGATCGTGCGCACGTCCTCGACCGGCAGATCGCGCCCCGCCGCGACGAGCGCGACGAACCGCTCGTAGTCGCCCGCGATCACCTTGCGGAAGATTTCGACGTGCGCCGCGTTGACGGGTTCGAGCGGATCGAGGAGGTTCTTGTTCTCGCCCGTCGCGATGGTGACCGACTTGACGCCGACCTTCTGCGCGAGCTCGGCGGCGTTGAGCGTGGAGAGGATGACGCCGATCGAGCCCGTCACCGTCGTCGGGTGCGCGATGATCGCGTCCGCCGCCACCGCCACGTAGTAGCCGCCCGAGCAGCAGAGCGGCCCCATGTGCGCCACCACGAAGCGGTTCGTCTCGCTGTCGCGGAAGCGGAGCAGCGCGAAGTGCAGGATGTCCGCCGCCGTCACCTCGCCGCCGGGCGTGTCGAGCTCCAGGTAGAGGCCGCGCACGTCGGGGTCGAGCGTCGCCTCGCGGATGCGCCGCAGCGCGTTCGCGGCGGAGTTGGGATTCGGTTCGGCGAAGAGCCCCTCCGACTCCAGGCCGAACGAGATGATGCCGTCGAGCCGGATGCGGACGATCTTCGGCGCGTCCGCGTCGCCGCGTCCCCAGATCCACGTTTCCTGCGGCGGCCGCTCCTCCTCGGGCGCGGTCACGCCGAACTTTTCGCCCTCCATCAGGTCCTTGGCCGAACCGACGCCGACGCCCGCGCAGAAACTGGCGAACAGCAGGACCAGGAACGCCACGAAGCCGACGATGCCGACGAGCGCCGCGAGGCACCCCCAGCCGCAGCCGCTTCCGTTCCGTGCACCACCTTCACTTCCCATTTTGCTTGCTCCTTTCACTCCTTACGTACAGACAGCCGCCTCACGGCAGCAGATGGCCGGACGACCACCAACGGGCGGCGACGCCCAGCAGGATCACAAACCAGGCGAGGCCCGCGCCCCAAAAGGACACGAAGACGATGGCGCTGCCCATGTCCTTGGCGCGCCCCGACAGCTCGTTGTAGTCGGTCGAGATGCGGTCGACCGTCTTTTCGATCGCCGTGTTGATGATTTCGCCCACGAGCGCCATGAACACGGTGTAGATCATCACCGCGCACTCGCACCACGAGACGAATCCGTAGAAACGCAGCGCGCTCGCCACCGCCGTACACGCGAGGAAGGCGACGAGGTCGGTGCGGAACGCCTTTTCGCCGAAGAGCACCGCGCGCACGCCGCGCACCGAATACTCGGTCGCCTTACGCAGCTCCTCCGGCGACTTGAGCGTCGTCACGGCGCGCAGCTCTTCCGCGATCCGCTTCAACTCGTCCGCCGTCTTCTTGAGGTCGGCGGACGTCATGGCGCGACCTCCTGCCGCCGGCTGCGGTGCGCCAGGTAGATCGTCAGGAGCGCAAAGAGCGCGATCATCATCTCGCCGCCCTCCTCCAGGCAGGTGCAGAGCGACGACGCGGCGGTGACGCCCTCC
>JAFPYE010000062.1 GCA_017412325.1 Kiritimatiellia bacterium
CGTGCCGCAAAAGCCCGTGAGAAGGCCGAGGAACTGCGGAAGCTTCTTGAAGAACTGTAGAACTGTCCGGCGTGGTTGCTGGCAAAATTGAAAGCGATAAACATGAAAGTCAGACTCGGAACAATAATTGCTGTTGCTGCGTTGACGGCGCAGGGGAAGAGATAGCAAGGAGGATGAGGGGGCGCTTGATCCTCTCTTCGTCGCGCCGACGATGCACAGTCGCGGCATCGGCCAGGGTGCCTGGCGAAAGGTCGAGGAGATGCATCCGCTTACCACGAGAAGTTTCCCGACCCCGCACATCCCTCTGCCGCAGACGGAATGCTCAAGTTCGAGAAGACGGTATCGCGAAAGTAGGGCGGAACGTCGACACTTGCAAACGGAAGCGGAAATGTGCTAGAATATCCGCACAACAACCAAAACGAAAGGCTGGTCAGAACATGAAACTTGCAGGATTCCTCGCGGTGGGCGCGCTCGCCGCCTTTGTTTCCGGATGCGCATCTCCCTACACGCCGTTTGGCATTCTCATTACGGAGACCAAGTCTCCGCTCACCCTGACGGTTGAGGGCGACCCCAACGCGAACCTCCGGCGCGGCGAAGCCACCATCACGTGCGTGCTGGGCCTCGTTTCCACGGGCGACTGTTCCATTCCGATGGCCATGCGCAACGGCAACATCCAGAAGATCTCCCACGTCAACTACGAGTACAAGAACTACCTTGGCATCCTTCAGGAAGGCAAGGTCGTCGTGTACGGCGAATAGTCGGGCGTCGCGGCGTCAGAGGACTTTGTCGCGGCCGTTTGCCGCGATCTTGTCGGGGAGGAGGCGGTTGATCGCCTCGTTGAGCCGGAAGGGGAGCGTGGCGAGCAGCCACGTCGCGAACCGCATCGGCCACGGGAAGGCGATCAGCCCCACGTTGCGGTCCGCGCGCGCGAGAATGATGCGCGCGGCCTTGTCCGCCTCCATGAAGAACGGCATCGGGCACGTGTTGCGGTCGGTGATGCGCGAGCGGACGAAGCCGGGACAGACGACCGAGACGCGAATCCCCTCCGGCGCGAGCATCCCGCGCAGCGAAAGCCCCCACGTCTTGAGGCAGCTTTTCGTCGCGGAGTAGGCGGGACAGCTCTTCAGGGGGCCGTAGCCCGCGATCGACGCGGTGAGGACGATCTGCCGCGTGCCGTTCGCCGCGCGCCGCGCGTCGGGACGGCGGAAGAGCGCGAGCGCCTTCAGGACGACGTTCAGGTTGCCGCCCACGTTGATGTCGAACGTCGTGCGGACGTTCGCTTCGTCTTCGACGCCGGTGCCGACGCCCGCGTTCGAGAAGATGCGCTCGAGCGGCGCGGCCCTGTCGCTCGCCTCCATCCACGCGTCGACCGCCGCGCGGTCGGTCACGTCCACGACCGTCGCCTGGACGGTCGCGCCGCACGCGCGGCACCTGTCGGCGACGGCGTCGAGCCGCGCCGCGTCGCGCCCGCAGATGAAAAGCGTGTCGCCGCGCCGCGCGCAGGCGAGGGCGAGCGCTTCGCCGATGCCGGAACTGGCGCCGGTGATCAAGGTATTCATGTGGGGACTCCTTCTGACGGGCCCTTGAATTCGGGCATGGTGGTGTCGGCGGACGCGTTGATGCCGGTGCGCCGGACGACCTGGAGGGCGGTGAGAAAGAGGATTTTCAGGTCGAGCGCGAGCGAGCGGTGGTCAACGTACCAGACGTCGCGCGCGAACTTCTCGTCCCACGAGATCGCGTTGCGGCCGTTGACCTGCGCCCAGCCGGTGAGACCGGGGCGGACCTCGTGGCGGCGCGCCTGCTCGGGCGAATAGCGCGGCAGGTAGCACGTCGGCAGGGGGCGCGGGCCGACGAGCGACATCTGGCCCGTGAGGACGTGGAGGAGCTGCGGCAGCTCGTCGAGCGAGGTCGCGCGCAGGAGGCGGCCGAGGCGGGTCGTGCGTTCCGCGTCGGTGCCGGGTCCGTCGCGCATCGTGCGGAACTTGAGGAAGCGGAAGGGGCGGCCGCCGCGGCCCGCGCGCGCCTGGCTGAAGAGGACGGGGCGGCCCATCGTGGCGGCGACAAGCGCCGCGACGAGCGCCGCGACGGGCACCGTCACGGGCAGGGTCAGGAGGACGAGCAGGACATCCAGCGCACGCTTCATGGCGCGTAGTATACCATATCCCGTCGAGGGCGTCAGTCGGATTCTGCCCGCCGGCTTCGGACGCTTTGCCAAAAATGCGGCAAGTCCCACGTGCGGCGGAATTTTTGATATACTATCTTATTCAATGCGGAAAGAAGAACGAGAAAATCGGCTGCTGATCGACTGGGCGCGGCTCGATCCCGAGGGCGAGGAGCTCTCGGGCGAGGTCGATATCGTCGATCTGGACGAGGAATTCGTCCACCCCTTCGGCGGCGTCCGCTACCGGCTGCACGCCCAGCTCTTCGGCACGGAGCTGCTCGTGCGCGGCTCGCTGGAGCAGGATTTCGACCTCGTGTGCAGCCGCTGCGGCAAGGATTTCGACACGACGGTGCACGTGGACGACTTCACGGTGTCGGTGCCGGTCGGCGAAAAAGACGACTTCGCCGATTTGACCTCCGACGCCAGAGATAGTATAATACTCGCCCTACCGAACTACCCGCTCTGCGACGCGGCCTGCCCGGGCATCGAGCAGAAGGTCGAGCGGACGCACGACGACCGCTGGGGCGCGTTGGACGGATTGAAGGTTTCGAAGTGATTCGAAGTGACAGAAAACAGCAAGAACAAGGAGAACAGACATGGCAAGTCCTAAGAACCGGGTATCGAAGATGCGCAAGCGCCAGCGGGTCGCCTCGCTGGAGAAGCCGATTTTGGCGTCGGTGTCGACCTGCCCAGCGTGCGGCGCGGCGAAGCGTTCGCACCGCGCGTGCCCGAAGTGCGGCACGTACAAGGGGCGCAAGGTGATCGCCGTCGAGGCGTAAACCCGAGCGGAGTCAGGCGATGACGCGCGTTGCGCTGGATGCGATGGGGGGCGACTACGCCCCTCGGCAGATTGTCGTCGGGGCGGTCGAGGCCGCCTGCGAGATACCCGACGTGAAGATCCTGCTCGTCGGGCAGCTCGCGGCGATCCAGAAGGAGATCGACGGTTTCTCCAAGGACCGCCGTGCGCTCGCGCAACGCGCGATCGAGAAGGGGACGCTTGAAATCGTCCACGCGCCGGAAGAGGTGGAGATGAGCGACGAGCCGGTCGAGGCGGTCCGCAAGAAGAAGGACTGCTCGATCAACGTCGCGATGCGCCTCGTCAAGGAGAAGCGCGCGGACGTGTTCGTCTCGGCGGGCAACTCCGGCGCGGTCGCGACGAGCGCCATCCTCACCCTCGGCCGCATCCACGGCGTCAAGCGTCCGGCGCTCGCGATGATCCTGCCGACGGCGGCGCCGGGGCGTCCGCTCCTGCTGCTGGATTCGGGGGCGAACATGGATTGCCATCCCGAGTGGCTGGCGCAGTGGGCGATCATGGGCAACGTCTACTCCAAGACGGTGCTGGGGCGCGAGAAGCCGGCGGTCGGCCTCGTGTCGATCGGGACGGAGGAGTGCAAGGGCAACCAGCTCGTGCACGAGACGTTCCCGCTCATCAAGGAGCTCGGCGACCTCAACTTCGTCGGCAACATCGAGGGCCACGACATCTGCGGCGGGTGCCTGGACGTCGCGGTGGCGGACGGGTTCGTCGGCAACGTCATCCTCAAGTCCATCGAGTCGGTCGCGCACGCGATCGGCGGGTGGCTGAAGGCGGAGCTGAAAAAGAGCCTCTTCCGCAAGATCTGCGCGCTCCTCCTCAAGGGCGCGTTCAAGGCGCTCAAGCGCCAGATGGATCCCGAGGTCTACGGCGGCGCGCCGCTCCTCGGCGTGCCGGGCGCGGTCATCATCACGCACGGCAACTCGACCCACAAGGCGATTTACTACGCCGTTCAAGCCGGCGTCGCTGCGGCGACCAACGACGTGTCGGGGCTTATCGAAAAAGCGATCGCCGAACACGCCGAGGGCGCGAAGAAGCAGTAATGGGCGACTACAATTTTTCTGCCATCGAGAAGAAGTGGCAGAAGTTCTGGCTCGAGAAC
The DNA here is from genome assembly GCA_017412325.1 of Kiritimatiellia bacterium. Taxonomy (GTDB): domain Bacteria; phylum Verrucomicrobiota; class Kiritimatiellia; order RFP12; family UBA1067; genus UBA1067. Next base: position 4,075 of record JAFPYE010000062.1, read on the forward strand.
AAGACGTTTAAGACGGTCGAGGGAAAGGACGGGCGCTCTGGCGCGCCCGCACCCCAGCCCAAGGACGACAGGCCGAAGTTCTACTGCCTGGACATGTTCCCGTATCCGTCGGGCGCGGGGCTCCACGTGGGGCATCCCGAGGGCTACACGGCGACGGACATCCTCTGCCGCTACAAGCGGATGAAGGGCTTCAACGTCCTGCACCCGATGGGCTGGGACGCGTTCGGGCTCCCAGCCGAGCAGTATGCGGTCGAGACGGGCACGCATCCCGCCGTCACGACGAAGAAGAACATCGACCGCTTCCGCGAACAGATCCGCTCGCTCGGCTTCTCCTACGACTGGGACCGCGAGGTCAACACCACCGACCCGAAGTACTACCGGTGGACGCAGTGGATTTTCGAGCAGCTCTACAAGAAGGGGCTCGCCTACGTCGCGGAAGTGCCGGTCAACTGGTGCCCCGCGCTCGGCACGGTGCTCGCGAACGAGGAGGTCATCGACGGCAAGTCGGAGCGCGGCAACCATCCCGTCATCCGCCGCCCGATGCGCCAGTGGATGCTGAAGATCACCGAATACGCCGAGCGGCTGCTGAAGGA
>JAFPYE010000063.1 GCA_017412325.1 Kiritimatiellia bacterium
ATCGACCTGTCGCCGACCAACCTCGTCGTCGTGGCGGAGATCGACGGCGACGTCGTGCTGCGCGAGGGCTATCGCGTCGCGGTCTGCAACCTGTCGATGCTCGGCGGCAACTACCTGCTGCTGGAGGAGGGCGAGGGCGCGGCGCTCCCGCTCACGGAGACGCTGTTCACGGGCGAGAAGCCGTCGAACTGGATGCAGGACGTCTCGCAGATCGCCCGGAACCTGAACGAGTTCACGTCGGGCGGCGAGCTGAAGGCCATCGTCACCAACATCGAGGCGGCGAGCGCCAAGGTGCTGGCGGTCGTCGAGCGCGTGGAGCGCGGCGAGGGCACCCTCGGCAAGCTGCTGGTCGAGGAGGCGGTCTACGACGACCTCAAGTCGACCGTCGCCGACGCGAGCGCCGCCGCGCACAACGTCAACGTCATCGCCGAGCGCGTGGAGCGCGGCGAAGGGACGGTCGGCAAGCTCCTGTCGAGCGACGACACCGTCTACAACGACTTGCAGCGGACGCTCGCCAACGCGAGCGAGCTGTCGGAGCGGCTGAAGAACGGCGAAGGGCTCGTCGGCCGGCTCCTGAAGGACGACGACCCGCTCTACGGCGAGATCGAGGCGGCGATCGCCAGCTTCAAGGCGGCGTGCGATTCGCTGGACGCGAAGGCGACGATTGAAAGCGCCAACCGGCTTCTGGACAACCTCAACGCGACGGCCGAGAAGCTGAAGAACGGCGAGGGGACGGTCGGTAAGCTCATCAACGACGACGAGCTCTACAACGAGATCAACGGGCTCGCGAAGGACGTCCGCCAGGTGCTCGACAACTTCCGCGACACGACGCCGATCTCCACCTTCGGTTCGCTCATCATGGGCGGCCTGTAAGCGCACGGGAAGGGTGGCATCGCCGTGACGACGGGTTCGTTGCTGACGGCCGGCGGGAGGTTCGGCGATTATCGCGTGATCCGGCGCCTGGGCAAGGGCGGCATGGGCGAGGTGTACCTCGTGCGCGACACCTCGGGTAACGACCTGGCCGTCAAGGTCATGTCGGCGGCGGCGGACAACCACGAGGCGCGTCGGCGTTTTGCGCGCGAGGCGGCGGCCGCAATGGAGATCCGCCATCCCAACCTGGTGGCGGTCTACGACGTGGGCGAGGACCCGGAGACGCACTTGTGCTACATCAGCATGGAATACGTCTCCGGCGGCAACGTCTCCGAGCGGCTGGCGAAGAACGGCCGGTTCACGATCCGCGAGGCGGTGGCGGTTGCGGCGTATGTCGCCGATGCGCTGGAGGCGGCGCATCGCAAGGGCGTGATGCACCGCGACCTCAAGCCCGAGAACATCATGTTCGACGGCGCGGGGCGGCCGCGGCTCGCCGATCTGGGCATCGCCAAGGTCCTGCGCGGCAAGACGACCAGCACGATCACCGAAACGGGGATGATGATAGGCACGCCCGCCTACATGTCGCCGGAGCAGATGGTCGATTCGCGCAGTGTCGATGCGCGCAGCGACGTCTATTCGCTCGGCATCGTCCTCTTCCAGATGCTGACGGGGAAGCGGCCGAACGCGAAAGCGACGGTGGTGGAGATGCTGTCCAAGGCGATCAAGGGCGAAGCCATCCCCGACGTGCGGACGGAGCGCGACGATGTGCCCGATGCGTTGGCGAAGCTGATTGCGCGGATGTGTGCGCCGAAGAAGGAGGCGCGTCCGTCGGCGGCGGAGGTCGCGGGCGCGCTGCGGGAATTCGCGAAAGGCGGACGCACCGCCAACCGGCGGCTGTCGCTGCGGTTGTGGCTCCGGTTGAAGCGGTGGATGCGGCCGGTCGAACGGCAGGCGGCTGTCGCCGGGCTGTGGCTGGTGAGTCTGGCGCTGTGCTTCGCCGTCGGCTACCGAATCGCGCGGGCCACCCGTCCGGCGGCGACGGTGGTGGAGCGGAAGGAGATCGTGACCAATTTCGTCGACCGCGTCCGGATTGTGGACAGCGTTGTCGAGAAGGTTCGGGTCGTGACCAATTTCGTCGAACGTCCCATAGCCGCGCCGGAGCTCTTGCTGCCGGACGCGGTGCCGGCCGCCAGGAACGAGGAGGCCGCCGTGTCGCCGTCGCGCACGTTCGCGCTGGAAGACGTTCCCTTCAAGTTCTACAACGACCTGCGGGCCTGCGCCCGTTCCAAGAAGATGCGGTCGCTGCCGTCTTCCGCGCGCGGCTGTCTGGTGTTTGGCGTGCTGGAGGTGGCGAGCGGCAAGCCGACGGAGGTGACGACAGAAGTGACGGTCAAGCGAAAGGGGACCTTTACGGGGTTTGTGCCCGGCGACCGGCCCTTCGTGACGTTCCAATCGTCGCGTTCGGGCGAGGTGCGGATCGAGGTGCCGGAGGCGGATGCGCCGTGGAACGGCAAACTGGCGGTCGATCTCGGTACGGTCGTGTTGGAATCGTGCGACGTGGACGAGTGACGGCGGGCGCGGCAGGGGACGGGAAAGATGGAAACGAATCTCAAACATCGGCCGGTCAGGCTGGCGATTGTCGGCGGGGGCGCGGCGGGGCTGTTCGCGGCCGCCGTCGCGGCCGAGCGAAAGATTCCCTGCGTCATTCTCGAACGCAAGGCGCGGCTCGGCTCCAAGGTGCTGATGACGGCGAACGGGCGCTGCAACTTCACGAAGGACATCTCGCCCGAGGCGTTCATCCGCGACCTGGCGGCGGGCGGCGAGCGCGGCGATTTTGCCGCGGCTGCCATTCGCGAGCTGCCGCCGCAGAAGATCATCCAGGGCTTCCGGTCGCTCGGCGTCGCGGTGAAGCGCATGCCCGACGGGCGGATGTTCCCCGCCGACGGCAAGGCGGCGACGATCGTCCACGCGTTTGGCGACCTGCTGCGCGACAGCGAAGTGCCGATCGTCACCAACGCGCCCGTCACCGGCCTTCAGCCGCAGAAGAACGGCTTTATCGTCGCGACGAAAAACTTTACGCTGTGGGCGGAAAACGTGCTCGTGGCGACGGGCGGCGTCAGCTATCCGAAACTCGGCAGCGTCGGCGACGGGCAGGACTTCGCGCGCGCGCTCGGCCATCGCGTCGTTCCGTATCGCGCGGGGCTGATCGGCGTCGAGACGGCGGATCCGCGCGTGACGCGGCGGGCCGGGCAGCGGTTCGAGAACGGGCGCGCGCGTGTGTTCGACGGCGACGGGCGGCTCCTCTTCGACTACGCGGGCGAGGTGGATTGCGAAACGTTTGGGCTGTCGGGCGCGGCGGTCTACAACGCCGAGCGGTGGATGGAGCATTGGAGGAGGAGCGGTGGGGCTGAACGCCGTTCAGCCATCTCCACTGCCGCGCTTCGCCGGGAGGTTGAATTTGCGAATGAGCGGGTGACGGTTGAAAATCCCGTGCCGCGTCCGCTGAAGGAGGCGATTGTCACCATCGGCGGCGTTTCGACGGAGGATGTCGATCCCGCGACGATGGAATCGCGCCGCGTGCCGGGGCTCTATTTTGCGGGCGAGGTGCTGGATATCGACGGGCCGACGGGTGGCTACAACCTGACGCTCGCGTTCGCCACCGCGCGCAGGGCCGTCGTTTCCATCGCTTCAGCTCGTCGGCGCGAGGTCTGAACCTTGATTTATTTACGCATTTTGTAAAACAGCCGACATTTGTTTTACAATATGCGTAATTCTGTGCTCAATAAGTTCCAAAAATCGCTTAAAACAAGAGTTTTTGATATTGGCACGTGGATTGCTTAGGGTGTGTCACATTTTGAAATGAACCCCAAAAGGTAAAGAAAGAAATGAACAAATACGTTGAACGCGTCCTGAAGGACGTGAAAGCCAAGAACGCGAACGAGCCGGAGTTCCTCCAGGCGGTGGACGAAGTGCTGACGACACTCGATCCTGTCATCAAGGCGAATCCGCAGTATGAGGCGAACGCCATCCTCGAGCGCATGGTCGAGCCGGAGCGCGTGATCATGTTCCGCGTCCCGTGGGTGGACGACAAGGGCATCGTGCGCGTGAATCGCGGCTACCGCATCCAGATGAACAGCGCGATCGGCCCGTACAAGGGCGGCCTGCGCTTCGATCCGTCGGTCAACCTGTCGGTCCTCAAGTTCCTCGCGTTCGAGCAGGTCTTCAAGAACTCGCTCACGACGCTCCCGATGGGCGGCGGCAAGGGCGGCAGCGACTTCAACCCGAAGCAGTCGCCGCACACCCCCGGCAAGCGCTGCAGCGACGCGGAAGTGATGCGCTTCTGCCAGAGCTTCATGACGGAACTCTACCGCCACATCGGCGCGGATACCGACGTGCCGGCGGGCGATATGAACGTGGGCGGCCGCGAAATCGGCTACATGTTCGGCCAGTACAAGCGCCTCGCGAACGAGTGGACGGGCGTCCTGACGGGCAAGGGGCTTAGCTTCGGCGGCTCGCTCATCCGTCCCGAGGCGACGGGCTACGGCGACGTCTACTTCGCGGAGAACATGCTCGCCAAGCGCGGCGAGACGTTCGAGGGCAAGACGTGCGTCATTTCGGGCGCGGGCAACGTCGCGAGCTATGCGGCGGAGAAGCTCATCCAGCTCGGCGCGAAGGTCGTCACCTTCTCCGACCGCTCGGGCGCGATCTACGTCCCCGGCGGCATGACCCAGGAGCAGGTGCAGGAAGTCATGCAGCTCAAGAACGTCAAGCGCGGCGAGCTGAGCGAGCTCAAGTGGAAGGGCGCGAAGTTCGTCAAGGGCGTCAACAGCTGGCAGCTCGCGGACAAGGTCGACGCGGCGTTCCCGTGCGCGCGCCAGAACGAGCTGAACGGCAAGGACGCGGACTACCTCCTCAAGCACGGCTGCACGCTCGTCGGCGAAGGCGCGAACATGCCCTCGACCCCGGACGCGATCGCGGCGTTCGTCAAGGCGAAGATCATGTACTCGCCGGGCAAGGCGTCGAACGCGGGCGGCGTGGCGACCTCGGGCCTCGAGATGTCGCAGAACTCGGAGCGCCTGAGCTGGACGCGCGAGGAAGTCGACGCGAAGCTCAAGGGCATCATGAAGGCCATTCACGACAACGCCTGGGAAGCCGCGGCGAAGTACGGCAAGAAGGGCAACTACGTCGTGGGCGCGAACATCGCGGGCTTCACCAAGGTGGCCGACGCGATGGTGGCGCAGGGCGTGTGCTAACCGTCACGCGCGTGACGCAGAACGAAAGGGCGCGGCAGTTTTGCCGCGCCTTTTTTGTCGCTGAAAATTTTTGAAAATACCCCCTTGCGGGGAGCGCGGAGGATTTGATATACTATCCGCTCGTTGCCCTGAAAGGGGCGCGTCGATCCTTGACAACCGGCAGATGGAAGACAAAGAGAATTACAACGTAACGAGATTAGTGAGGTTATCTTGCTAAGCGTATACGGGCGCACGACGGATG
>JAFPYE010000064.1 GCA_017412325.1 Kiritimatiellia bacterium
ACCGAGCGCCCCTACGTGGGCACCGGCCTCGAAGGCGTGAGCGCGAAGGACAGCCAGGTCATCGTGACGGCGCTCGCCGACGGCACGGTCGCCTACGTCTGCGCGGAGTTCATCATCGTCACCAAGGACGGCAAGCTCCCGGCGGGCGAGGCGATGTTCGCGCACGACCCGGAGAACGGCGTGTGGCGCTACGACCTCCAGAAGTTCCGCCGCTGCAACGCCGGCACGTGCTTCAACCAGAAGCCGATCGTCCGAAAGGGCCAGAAGGTCAAGGTGGGCGACTGCCTCGCCGACGGCCCCGCGACCGACCAGGGCGAGCTCGCGCTCGGCAAGAACCTGCTCGTCGCGTTCATGAGCTGGCGCGGCTACAACTTCGAGGACGCGATCCTGATCAACGAGCGCTGCGTGCGCGAGGACATGCTTACGTCGCTGCACATCGTCACGTTCGAGTGCGGTGCGCGCGACACGAAGCTCGGCCCCGAGGAGATCACCCGCGACATCCCGAACGTGAGCGAGGACGCGCTCAAGAACCTCGGCGCGGATGGCATCGTGCGCGTCGGCGCGGAAGTGAAGCCCGGCGACATCCTCGTCGGCAAGGTGACGCCGAAGGGCGAGACGGAGCTCTCGCCGGAAGAGCGGCTCCTGAGGGCCATCTTCGGCGAGAAGGCGGCTGACGTGCGCGACACGTCGCTCGTCGTGCCGCCCGGCACGACCGGCGTCGTCATGGGCGTGCAGGTCTCGACGAGCCAGGACGTGGCGACCGCCGACGACAAGTCGAGCAAGAAGGCGAAGAAGGACGCGGAGAAGAAGCGCAAGAACCAGATCGCCAAGCTGGAGAAGGACCTGACCGCGAAGCTCGCGGGCGCGGTGATGAACGAGAAGCTGCCGGTGGACATCACGGACACCGAGACGGGCGACGTCATCATCCCGGCGAACAAGAAGATCAAGAAGGGCCAGCTGGCGGTCCTCGCCCGGGCGCATGCGCACTGGGACATGGAGCAGGGCCCCGCGCGCGACAAGATCGCGGCGATCATCGACCCGTTCGAGGCCGAGTTCGCGGCGGTGGAGGACGCGGCCGAGGGCAACGGCGGCCTCTTCGGCGACTTCGGCGGCGAAGGCGAGATCGTCAAGCAGGTGCGCGTGTTCCTCGTCGACAAGAAGAACCTCTCGGTCGGCGACAAGATGGCGGGCCGCCACGGCAACAAGGGCGTCGTCAGCCGCATCCTGCCGAGCTGCGACATGCCGTTCCTGCCGGACGGCCGTCCCGTGGACATCGTGCTGAACCCGCTCGGCGTGCCGTCGCGCATGAACCTCGGGCAGCTGTTCGAGACCTACCTGGGCCTCGCGTGCCGCTACCTCGGCTTCCACGCGGCGACGCCCGTGTTCGACGGCGTCCAGGAAAGCGAAATCGACGAGCTCCTGCGCCAGGCGCGCGCCGTCCAGGAGAAGGAAGAGGGCGCGCAGAGCTGGATCACGCCGGAAGGCAAGACCGTCCTCTACGATGGCCTCACGGGCGAGCCCTTCGAGCAGAAGGTCGTCGTGGGCGTCATCTACATGCTGAAGCTCCACCACCTCGTCACCGACAAGCTGCACGCGCGTGCGGTCGGCCCCTACTCGCTCGTCACCCAGCAGCCGCTGGGCGGCAAGGCGCAGCTCGGCGGCCAGCGCATGGGCGAAATGGAGGTGTGGGCGCTCGAGGCCTACGGCGTCGCGTACGCGCTGCAGGAACTGCTGACCGTCAAGTCCGACGACGTGCAGGGCCGCACGCGCATCTACGAGTCGATCGTCAAGGGCACGAACGTCCTGGAGTCGGGCATGCCCGAGTCGTTCTCGGTCCTCATACACGAACTGCGCGGCCTCTGCCTCGACACCCAGCTGCTGGGCGGCGAAGCGGACGCGCGGCGCGGCAAGAAGGACGCGGCGCAGGCGGCGACGCCCGCACCGGCGGCGGCCCAGGCCGACGACCTCCTGGCGGGCGCGCTGAACCTCTAAGGGAACGACACCTCCACGACATTTAAAGGAAAAGACAACATGAATCCCTACAACACTTCGGACATTTTCGGCGGTTCGTTCAGCTCGTCCGCCCACTACGACGCGATCAAGGTCCAGCTGGCGTCGCCCGAGACGATCCGCGGCTGGTCGCACGGCGAGGTCAAGAACCCCGAGACGATCAACTACCGCACCTACCGCCCCGAGCGCGACGGCCTCTTCTGCGAGAAGATCTTCGGGCCGACGAAGGACTGGGAATGCGCGTGCGGCAAGTACAAGCGCATCAAGAACAAGGGCGTGGTGTGCGACCGCTGCGGCGTCGAGGTGACGCTCGCCTCGGTGCGCCGCCAGCGCATGGGCCACATCGAGCTCGCGGTCCCAGTGAGCCACATCTTGTTCTTCAAGTGCTCGCCCTCCCGCATGGGCCTCCTCCTCGACAAGACGACGAGCGAGCTCGAGCGCGTCCTATACTA